>NZ_JASJSQ010000046.1:0-39130 GCF_030236855.1 Stenotrophomonas maltophilia group sp. Smal13 | reverse complement strand
CCGCATCCCCACCCTCGACCCGCAGCAGCCGCATGCACAGGCGCTGGCCGTGCAGGAAGGGCGCATCGTTGCCGTCGGCAGCGACGAGGAGATCATGCGTGGCTGGCGCAATGAAGCGACCCTGATCGACGCCCAGGGCCGGCGCCTTCTGCCCGGCCTCAACGACAGCCATACCCACCTGATACGTGGTGGCCTGAACTACAACCTGGAACTGCGCTGGGACGGCCTGCGTTCGCTGGGCGATGCCTTGGACATGCTGAAGGCGCAGGTCGACCGCACGCCTGCACCGCAGTGGGTGCGCGTGGTCGGTGGCTTCACCGCCACCCAGTTCAACGAGAAGCGCCTGCCCACGCTGCAGGAGCTCAACGACATCGCGCCGGACACGCCGGTGTTCCTGCTGCACCTGTACGACCGGGCGCTGCTCAACCGTGCCGCGTTGCGCGCCTGCGGCTATACCAAGGACACCCCGGATCCGCCGGGCGGGCAGATCGTGCGTGATTCGCTCGGCAACCCGACCGGGCTGCTGCTGGCCAAGCCCAACGCGCTGATCCTGTACGCGACCCTGGCCAAGGGTCCGAAGCTGCCGATCGAGTACCAGGCCAATTCCACCCGTCATTTCATGCGTGAGTTGAACCGTCTCGGCATCACCTCGGTGATCGACGCCGGCGGTGGTTTCCAGAACTACCCCGAGGACTACCAGGTCATCGAGCAGCTGCACCGCGATGACCAGCTGACCGTGCGCATCGCCTACAACCTGTTCACCCAGAACAAGGGCAAGGAAGTGGATGACTTCCGCGGATGGAGCGAGATGCTGGAGCCGCGGCAGGGTGATGACCTGCTGCGCCACAACGGTGCCGGCGAGATGCTGGTGTTCTCCGCGGCCGACTTCGAGTTGTTCAACGAGCCGCGCCCGGAACTGCCGCCGGAGCTGGAACCGGAACTGCACGATGTGGTGAAGCTGCTGGTCGAGAAGCGTTGGCCGTTCCGCATCCATGCGACGTACGACGAGAGCATCACCCGCATCCTCGATGTGTACGAACAGGTCAACCGCGAGGTGCCGTTCGATGGCCTGCACTGGTTCATCGATCACGCCGAAACCATCACCCCGCGCAACATCGAGCGCATCCGTGCGCTGGGTGGCGGCATCGCCGTGCAGCATCGCATGGCTTACCAGGGCGAGGCCTTCGTCGAGCGCTACGGCGTGCAGGCCGCGCGGCATACGCCGCCGGTCAAGCGCATGCTGGCCGAAGGCGTGCCGGTCGGTGCTGGAACCGATGCCACCCGTGTGGCCAGCTACAACCCATGGGTGGCGTTGTCCTGGCTGGTGACCGGGCGCACCGTCGGCGGGCTGGCCCTGTATGGCGATGAGAACCTGCTCGAACGCGAGCAGGCATTGCGCCTTTGGACCCAGGGCAGCGCGTGGTTCTCTGGCGACGAAGCGGTGAAGGGCACTCTGAAGGCGGGCCAGTTGGCCGATTTCATCCTGCTCTCGGCCGATTTCTTCCGTGTTGACGACGCGCAGATCGCCGACATCACCAGCGTGCTGACCGTGGTTGGCGGGCGCATCGTGCATGCCGATGCTGATTACGCCGGGCTGGCGCCGCAGCTGCCGCCAGCGATGCCCAACTGGTCGCCGGTCAACAGGTTCGGTGGCTACCACGTCGGTGGCGCCGCGACCGGTCTGGCGGCTGCGCACCGCCATCATCATGGTGCGGCCTGCAGTACCCACGGCGCGCATGGCCATGCGGCCCGGCATGCTGCACCCACTGACGACCTGACCGCGTTCTGGGGCGCGATGGGATGCTCGTGCTTCGCGTTCTGAGCCTGGCATTGCTGGCCGCACCGTCGCTGGTGCAGGCCTGCGACGGCGGTCATTGCAGCGCGGCTGGGGACGGCCAGCTGCAATGGGACGCATCGCTGCGGGCGCGTGGCCTGTACTACGACCCGACCCGGTTCGGCATTGGCGGCAGCGAGGATGGCTATGGCCTGCTGCGCGCGCTGGCCTCGGCCACCTATGTGGAAGACAGCTGGCAGGCGAAGTTGCAGCTGGGTGTGCATGGGGAGAATGGCAAGGCCGGCGGCCCGGGTCGCACCGACCGCAGCGCGCTGGATGTGCAGCAGGCGTACTGGCGCTGGCAGCGCGATAGCTTCCACCTGCAACTCGGCCGGCAGGAAGCCGGCTATGGCAGTTCACGGCTGCTGTCGGTGCGCGACGGGCCGAACATCCGCCTGGCGTTCGACGGTGCGCGTGTGGGTTGGAAAGGTCGTCTCGGTACGCTTGATCTGATGGCATTGCGGCCAGTGGAAAACCGACCGGGTGCCTTTGATGATCGCGGCGAGCACGGTGCCCACCTGTGGGGTGCCTATGCCACCACGGTGCGGGGACAGGGCGCGGGGCAGTGGGATCTGTATCTGCTGGACTACCGCCGCGAAGGCGCGCGCTTCGCCGCAGGCAGCGGTGCCGAACGTCGGCACACTCTGGGCACGCGCTGGTTCGGCCAGGCCGGTGCACTGGACTGGAACAGTGAGCTGGTGGCGCAGGGCGGTGAACTGCGGACGACCGCCGGCACGCTCGATATCCGCGCCTGGACGTTGGCGACCGATACGGGGTGGCGCTGGACGAACCTGCCGCTGCAACCGCGGCTGGGGTTGAAGGCCGACATCGCCAGTGGCGATGGCAACCTGCATGACGGCCGGCTGGGAACCTTCAACGCCTTGTTTCCGAAGTCGGCCTATTTCAGCGAGGCCAGCCTGATGGCCCCGGCCAACCTGATGGACGTCCAGCCGACCCTGACCCTGCGCCTGCACGACGCGGTGACGACGGAGCTGGGCGTACAGATGGCGTGGAAGCATCGGCGCGCCGATGCGGTCTACACCACGCCGGCACCGCTGGTGGCCTTGCCGGGCAGCGCCGGTGGCGCGCGCCGCATCGGTAATCAGTACAAATCCGAAACCCGCTGGCAGGCCAGCGAACACTGGCAATGGCAGCTGCAGCTGGCCTGGGTCGACGCCGGTCCTGCACTGAAGCAGGCCGGAGGCCAGGACACGCTGTTCGCCTCGATCGTTGGAGCATGGCAATGGTGAACGCAACCGCGTCGCAACCCCCCGCACAGGCCGCAGGTGCCTGGTCCCCGCTGAAAATCCGGATGTTCCGCTCGATCTGGCTGGCGATCCTGGCCAGCAACATCGGCACCTGGGTCAACGATGTGGCCGCCGCCTGGGTAATGGCCGAGCGCACCGGCTCACCACTGATGGTGGCGCTGGTGCAGTCGGCCACCACGGTGCCGATCGTGCTGCTGGCGCTGGCCGCCGGCACCCTGGCCGACATCGTCGATCGCCGCAGGTATCTGCTGGCCACCCAGGGTTGGATGCTGCTGGTCGCGGCAGTGATGGCGGCGCTGACTGCGTTGGACATGCTGACCCCGCAGCTGCTGGTGCTGCTGACCTTCTGCATGGGCTGCGGTGCGGCGATGGCGATGCCGGCGCAGGCCGCGATCGTATCCGAACTGGTGCCGCAGCCGATGCTGGCCTCGGCGGTGGCGCTGAACTCGATCGGCATCAACATCGCGCGCTCGATCGGCCCGGCCATCGGCGGCGCGATCGTGGCCCAGCTCGGCGCGGTCTGGGCGTTCGGTTTCAACGCCATCACCTTTGCCGCGATGCTGTTCGTGGTGTGGGGCTGGAAGCGCGACCCGAAACAGTCCAGCCTGCCGCCGGAAGGCTTCGGTGCCGGCCTGAAGGCGGGCCTGCGCTATGCCAGCCGCGCCGGGCGCCTGCAGGCGGTGTTGATCAAGTCGGTCGGCTTCTTCTTCTTTGCTGCAGCAATGAATGCACTGCTGCCGGTGGTGGTACGCGGCCAGATGCAGGGTGGGGCGGGGCAGTACGGCATGCTGCTCGGCTGCATCGGGATCGGTGCCGTGGGTGGTGCGTTGTTGCTGCCGAAGCTGCGCGCGCAGATGGATCGCGACCTGCTGGTGCTGCTGGCCACGCTGTCGCTGGCGCTCAGCCTGGTCGGGCTGGCGCTGACCCGCAGCTGGTACGTGCTGCCCTTGGTGATGCTGATCAATGGCTTTGCCTGGATCACCGTGCTGTCGTCGCTGCAGATTGCCGCGCAGACCGCAGTGCCAGCGTGGGTACGGGCGCGTGCACTGGCGCTGTACATCATGGTGTTCTCCGCTGGCATGGCGGCCGGTGGCCTGAGCTGGGGCGCGCTGGCGCAGCGCACCTCGCCGGAGCTGGCGTTGCTGGTGGCGGCTGCCGGCGCGGTGATCGGCGGATTGCTGGTGTGGCGCGTGCGCATCGCTGGCACCGAGGATCTGAACCTGCGTCCGGCCGGGCACTGGCCTGCACCGGAACTGTCGGTGCCGGTATCCAACGATCGCGGCCCGGTACTGGTCACCCTGGAGTACCGCATCGACGAGGCTGACCGCACCGCGTTCCAGGCGCAGATGCGCGCGCTGGGCACGATCCGCCGCCGCGATGGCGCCGTGGTCTGGGGCGTGGTCGAGGACGTGGCCAGCCCGGGCATCCACCTTGAGTATTTCGTGACCCCGTCTTGGCTGGAGCATCTGCGCCAGCACGAGCGCATCACCGCCGATGACAAGGCGATCCAGGAAGTGCTGCGCGGGCTGCATCGCGGCGAACGTGCGCCGGTGGTGCGCCACTTCGTGGGCGGGCATGACCCGCTGCCGAAGACCGGGGTCCCGCACCACCACAGCGATATCTGACAAAAAAGGGGACGGAGGGGATTAAGTCGTTTGTGCACAAACGACTTAATCCCCTCCGTCCCCTTTTTGCGCGATCAATCCATCCCGATCCTGCGCAGCCGGCCAGCGGCCGGCTCTACCACAGGGGCGGCGGCGCTGGGTGGCGCCGCCGCAGTGCCTCACCCGCGTGCGAACGCCAGCAGGTCGGCGTTGAACCGGTCGGCGTGGGTGACGGTCAGGCCGTGCGGCGCACCGGCGTACACCTTCAACTCGGCGTCCTTGATGATCTGCGAGGACAGCTTGGCCGAAGCATCGAATGGCACGATCTGGTCGTCATCACCGTGCACGACCAGCGTCGGCACGTCGATCTTCTTCAGGTCTTCGGTGTAATCCACTTCCGAGAATTCGTGCACGCAGTCGTACTGGCCCTTGACGCCGCCGAGCATGCCCTGCAGCCAGAACGAATCACGCATGCCCTGGGTAACGCTGTTGCCGTCGCGGTTGGCGCCGAAGAACGGTGTGGTCAGATCCCTGAAGAACTGCGAGCGGTCACCGCCGGTGCCCTTGCGGATGCCGTCGAAGACCTCCAGCGGGGTACCGGCCGGATTGGCATCGGTCTTCAGCATCAGCGGCGGCACGGCGCCGACCAGCACCACCTTGGCCACGCGCTTGCTGCCGTGGCGCCCGATGTAATGGGCCACTTCGCCGCCACCGGTGGAGTGGCCGACCAGGATCGCGTCCTTCAGGTCCAGCGCCTCGAGCACGGCGGCCAGGTCATCGGCGTAGGTGTCCATGTTGTTGCCGTCCCAGGTCTGGCTGGAGCGGCCGTGGCTGCGACGGTCGTGAGCGATCACGCGGAAGCCGTTCTGGCCCATGAACAGCATCTGCGGGTCCCAGGCATCGGACGACAGCGGCCAGCCGTGCGCGAACACGATCGGCTGGCCGGTACCCCAATCCTTGTAGAAGATGCGCGCGCCGTCGGCGACGGTGACGAAGTTGCTCATTGTGGTTTCCTTGACGGAAGGGAGGGAAGGCGCTGGCGTGGATGCCGGTGCCTTCGGCAGTACAGCGCAGCGCCAGACCGACGACTTGCACGGCTGTGCTGGATTACGCCGGATGTGACGTGTATCGCTCTGGCACGAAGCCGTGCCGGCATCGAGGATGGCGGCAGCCCTGACGAGGAGCCTGCAATGTCGAACGCGTGTTGGAGCCCGCTGTTGTACCTGCTGCTGGCTACGGGGGCGCATGCTCAGACCAACGTCTACAAATGTGTGGACGGGCCGCATCCGGTCTACCAGCAGACGCCGTGCCAGGGGCGCGCGGAATGGCGCTGGGAGGTGCCGGCGGAGCCGCCCTCGACAGATGCGAGCGCGGCCAAGGCCGCGAGCCCAGCTTCAATGCGTCCGCGTGTGGTGCAGCAGCGGCGTGCGCGGGCTGCACTGATAGCGATCAGCGCGGATCCCGCCGCCTGTGAGCGCGCGCGGCAGCATCGTGGGAAGGTGCTGGCCAATGGCAAGCGCATGGATTTCGTGCAGCGCCGGCAACTGGACGATGCCGTGCATGAGGCGTGCCGTTGAAATGGAATGGTGCCGGAAACGACAACGGCGCCCGTAGGCGCCGTTGGACGGCACGCCAGGCGCTGGACCTCAGCGACCGTCGCTGGCGGCCGCCGGTGCCGGCGAGGGCACGCTGTCCGGCTTGGGCAGGCTCAGCTCCGGGTTGCCCTGTTCGGCCTGCAGGATCTGGATGCGGCGCTGCAGGGAATCCAGCTGGCTGTTGGTGCTCTGCACGTCGCTGCTCAGGCTGACCGCCTGCTGCTGGGCCTGCTGCAGGGCAGCGCTGACCTGGGCCGACTGTGCCTGCTGCTGTTCCATTTCCTGCTGCAGGGTGCGCAGGCGCTCCTCGTTGTAGGCCACCAGGCGCTCGGTATAGCGCTTGCCGGCTTCCAGTCGGGTGGTGTCGATGTAGACCTGGGCCAGCTGCTCTGACTGCTGCGCGAAGGTGCGGTAGACACGCTCGGCGTTGTCGACGGCATCGGTCTTGATCACCCGCCAGAAGTTCTTCTCCTGGAACAGGGCGACGTAGTAGGTCAGGGTGTTGGCATTGAACAGCAGGCTGGCGCCGTAGTTGCCGTTGTAGGTGGTGCGCAGCTCGGTCAGCTGGCGGGCATCCATCAGCTGCTTGAGCTCGTCAACGGTGTTGCGCACCACCGGTGCGGTACGTGCGGCCGGCTCTGCGGCTGCTTCGCGGTCGCCACGGGCAGCCATCGCCGCCGGTGCCACCAGCATCATGGCCACGGCCAGCAGTGCCGCGCCGCGCGCGTGCCGGGCGAAGACCGCGCCCCCTGAAGTTTCTCGCATGTCTAGACCATCCACGGATGAGTGTGGGTTGAGATGAAGGTGGTTCCCCGCCGGGAGTCTAGCATGTGCGCGGGCGCCGCCAAGGGCGCCCGTCACGGGTCAGTAGACCAGCTGTGCGGGCGTGCACTGGATGGACTGGACATGCACATCCGTACGGCCCAGTTCCAGGCCCAGCACCTGCGCCAGCAGCGAGCGCAGCAGGGAGCCGACGCTGTTGAGCAGCGGCTTCAGGACGTCCAGAGCGGGCTTCAGCAGCAAGCACAGCAGGCCCGAACAACTGACCGGGCCATTGCCGGGGGCGGTGACGCCGTCGCCGGCGAACTGGTCCAGGAAGCCGGCATCGGCGGTCTGCAGGTAGGAAGTCAGGTTGTACTTCATGCAGTTGTTGTAGGTGGTGTCATCCAGCGCGCCAATCAGGCTGTTGCACTGCTTGACCAGCAGCCCACCCACAAGCGCTCCCAGTACGCCATCGAGGAGCCCCGAGCCAACCCCGGTCACTGCATTGCGGAATCCTTGCCAGACCTTGCCGTCGACCATGCAGGTCACCAGCACACAGCTGGTAGGTACCCCCTTGGTGATGTCCCAGTTTCCAAGTGGTTTCAATCCCTGCGTGCTGTCTCCGAATTCCAGCAGCTTGATGGTTGCGTCAACATCGTATCGCTTGCGACCAACGTTGGCTGCTTTCAGGTAGCGATCGGCCAACTGCGCTGCGGTCGAGCCCTGGCTCATGCCATCGTCGCGCGGATCGAGCATGCCGGACAGTACGCGCAGCAGTTCGCTGACCAGCTCGGACACGGCGGTGCCCACCTCCAGGGAGTTGACCTGGGTTGAACCGGTCGCGCCGGCGGGGAGGGTGAGGCTTTGCGTGTCGGTCAGCGTATTGACCTTGATGCTGTCATTGATCAACGGGGCGCCGAGCAGTGTGAGCATCTGTTCCTTCTGCAGAGTGTCGCCACAGACATTCTGCTTGGAGAACCGCTCACTGTCGGCCACCTTGCCGACGCAGGCGCGCAGCACGGAAGACTCGACCTTGATCGTCGCCGTGGGAGGCGTGCTGCCACATTGCAGGCTGGTCAGGGTCGCCATTGCATTGGTCACGTCCGCATGGACCGGCAGCTTCAGGCGGATGCCCAGCAGTGAAAGCACGCCGCCTGCAACGGGAATGTTGTTGGTGTCGATGTCGAGGAAGACACGGATCTGCGCGTTGTAAGCGCGCGAGCCAACGCCACCGATGGCGATGGACGGCGGTTCCACCACAGCGGCTTTGGCATTGACCAGGCCCAGCAGGTTGAGTTCATCGACCGAGACCGCACGGCCGCCATTGGCGATGCTGATGCTGGTGCCGATCAGGTCCAGCACATTGACATCGGCCTGCAGCGCGCTGGAAATCGTTCCATCCGGCGCGACCACGCGTGCGAACAGGCCGCCACCGCTGTCATCGGAGCCGAGTTTCACCTCCAGCTGCTTGAGGTCGATGCCCTTCACGACCAGGGCATTTTCCAGTGCACTCAGGTCCACGTGGGCAACGCCCTGCTGGGTGAGCAGGTCAACGGTCGCCTGAAGGATCTTGCCCAGCTTGACCTTGCGGCCGGCCAGCAGATTGTTGAACTCCGCCACGCCCATGTTGACGTCGATCGGAATGCCCAGTGCCTGCAGCAGTCCGTTCGGGGTGATATGCGCCTGTGCAAGGCCGTCGTAGCCGAGCAGGGTGGTCTTGTCGAGGTCGGCACCCACCAGTTTCAGGACATTTCCCAGTGGCGTGTTGCCATTGATGCGCAGCAGTTGCGAGCCGACACTGAAAACCGCCGTCGGTTCTGCACGGCGCGCCACCGCCTGGGCGGTCACGGTCGGCAGGCTGCTGTTCTGCCCGAAGAAGGGAAGCACCGCGCGGCGGGTGATGACACGGACAGCATTGCGTTGATTCGCTGCATCGACGACCGGGCTGAAGTGCCCTTCGGTGGCGCGGGTCACGTTCCAGTTTCCGCAGCGGATTTCCAGGCTTCCTGCGAAGGTGTTCTGGGTGAGTGCGCTCTGCCGCGCAGCGCTGTTGTCGCTGTTGTCCGAGGTGCACAGTTCCAGTCGCTGCGCTCCGGCCAGTGCGGCCAGATCAGCGACTTTCTGTGCATCGCGCTTGGCCCAGAACAGGTAACCGATCTCGATCAGGCCCAGCATCGCCAGCAGTGCCAGCATGACCAGCATCATGGTGATCGACATGCCGCCCCGTGGGCGGCTGAAACTGAACTGGCGTGGGCGTTTCATGGCCTACCTCAGCGTCCGGATGAGGATGATCCCTTGGACTTGGCGACATCGGCTTCAAAGAAGTCCGGGATCTCGTGTTCGAAACTCTTCATGTAGCGGGCGTAGCTCAGCGTCGCCTGGTCGCCGAGGATCGGCAGATGCTGTCCGGCCTGTTGCCCCGATGCCTGCAGGCGGAACAGGTTGCGCGTGGTATCGCCGATCTGGCTGCGGCCGGGCCGCGGGGCTGCAGTGCTGCCGTCGGTGTTGGCCACTGCTGCAGGCGCCGCCTGCGGCACCGGTGCTGGCGGGGCCGCCAGGTCCACGGTGGGCAGTGACTCGGACTGCAGCGGCTGCGAAGCCGACGCAGCCGGCGTGCTGCCGCCAAGCATCTGCCCGGTCAGCGGCTGTTGCTGCGCCTGCACGGCGGCGGCCGGCAGCAGGCAGATCAGAACGGGCAGCAGGCGTCGGGTCAGGGGCGTCGCGGTCATGGTGTGTTCCCGTTCGGGTGGTCGGAGGCGCTGAAGCGTTCCAGCATCGAGGGCGGCAGGCGCTGCGTATCGCGTTCATCGCGGCTGTCGCGGCGCGGTTCCGCCGCCAGTCGCGTGGCGCCGGGCGGGTTGCCGGCGGCATCGCTGGCGAGAGCACGGGCAGCGGCCGGCACGACTGCGGCGGCTGCCGCTGCGGCCTGGCGCTGCTGCAGGCGGGCACGGATCTGCGCCGCCTGCTGCTGGATGCTGAGCCGGGTCTCGTCGTTGAGGTTCGCTTGCTGGGCGAGGCGTTCGGCAGTGGCGGTGTCGCCCCGCAGTACCGCCCAGAGGGCGAGGTTGGCGGTGGCCTTGGCATTGCCCGGTGACAGCTCCAGCGCCTTGGCCAGGGGTTCGCGCGCGCGCTCGAACTGCCCGGCGCGCAGCCGCGCATAGCCCAGGTCGCCGAGATAACTTGTGTTCAATGGCTGCAGTTCGGTCGCCCGCGCCAACGCCTGCTCACTGCCGGTGTCGTCGTCGCGGCGCGCGGCAATCAGGCCCAGGCCATGGGCGGCCGCGGCGGCCTGGGGGCCACTGGAAAGATCGCGGTACAGGGTGACCGCGGCATCGGCCTGGCCGGTCTCGCGCAGCGCGTCGGCCTGCAGCAGGCGCAACGCCGGCGGATCGCCGTAGCGCTGGCGGAAGGCGTCGACGTGGGCGAGCGAGGCATACCATGCGCCTTGCTGCTGCATGCGCTCGATCAGCTCCAGGTAGGCATTGCGGCTGTCCTGCGGTGCCGGTTCGGGCGCGGCCAGGCTGGGCGCGCGCAGGTACTTCGGCGTGGTCGATGCACAGCCGCTGGCGCCGGCAACGGCAGCCAGGGCAACAATGAGGCAGGAAGTGCGCAGGGCAGGCATCAGGGGGACCCCATCTTGGACATGGTGGTAGCCAGCGCGACCAGCGCCGGACCGGCAAGGACCAGCATCAACGCTGGCAGCAGGGTCAGCATCATCACCACGGTCATCTTCACCGAGAGCTTGCCGACCTTTTCCTTCAGCGTGTTGCGACGCTGTTCGCGCAGGCGGATGCTGAACTGCCGCAGGGGCTCCTGCACCGCGCCGCCATGGGCGTGCACCTGCAGGATCAGCTGCATCAGGCTGGTCAGGTCATCGTCGGCATAGACCTCGCTCAGCCGGCGCAGGGATTGTGCGCGCGTGCGGCCGTGGGTATAGGCGATGTTGGCCTCCTGCAGCTCGCCGCCGAGGACCGGCAATGCATCGCGCAGCTTGTCGCCTAGCGTCTGCAGGCTCTGGTCCATGCTGAAGCCCACGCCTTGCAGCAGACGCAGCAGGTCGATCAGCAGCGGCAGCTCGTTGTCGACCGCTCGTCGGCGCCGTTTCACCCAGGAGGAGAGAACGAACTTGGGCAGGAGCAGGCCGGCGGCGAGGGCGCCGATGATCACCATGATCCTGGCCAGCCCGGTGACGCTGCTGAATGTCAGCACCAGTACCAGCACCAGCACGGCCAGCAGCAGGCGCAGGCCGAGGTAGATGGCCGTACCGCGGCGGGTGTTCCACCCGGCCAGATCCAACAGCAGCCGGTCTTCATTGGCCAGCAATGCCGTTTCCAGGCGGCCGCCGCTGAGGGCACGGCCGAAGCGTTCCAGCCAGCCCAGCGAATCGTGCCGCGCAGGCTCGGTGTCACGGGACGCCTCGCGCGGCTGCAGGGCGGTCTTCAAGGTGGCCGTTGTACGTTGCTCACGATGGCTGCGTACCCAGCCGCCGATACCGAGCAGGGCGATACCGGCGGCCAGCACGAGCAGGGAGAGGGCGAACCAGGCGCTGGCGCTCATCGGTTGTCTCCGGCGGGGCGAAGGGGGTTCATAGCGACTTGGCCAGGCGATACAGCAGGAAGCCACCGACAAGTTCCATGCCCAGTGCAAGCAGCAGGATCTTGTGGCCGAGCGGATCGTGCAGCACCGGCTGGAAGAAGTCCGGGCTGGTGATCGCCATCAATACCGCGCAGGCCGGTGGCAACAGGCCCAGCACCCACGCTGACATCCGCGTCTCCGAGGTGGTCGCTGCAAGCTCCTGCTGGGCCTGTTCCAGATCGCGCATGAAATCGCCCATGCGCTGCAGGATCTGGTCGGAGCGCCCGCCGATGCGCACGCTGACACCGATCACCACCGACAACACCTTCAGCACATCCATGCGATAGGGATGCGAGGCCTGTGCGAGTGCACGGTCCAGCTCCATGCCGCTGCGTGCAAAGCGCACCGTGGTGTCCAGCAGCCCGCGCAACGGCGCGCTCGTCTGCATCGACGCAACCTGGAACGCGGCCTGCAGACTGTTGCCCAGTGCGGTCAGCCGCACCAGGTTGTCGAGGAAGTCCGGCAGCTGATGCAGCAGTTGCGCACGCAGCTTCGTGGTCCGCCGCATCACCCACAGCCAGCAGCCAAGCAGGTACAGCAGCAGGGTCAGCGGAAACATCCATGCGGTGCCCAGCCGCAGCATCGCCACCACCGACAGTACCAGCCCCGGTACCAGCAGCATGATGGGAATTTTCCAGCCGGTCTGCAGCCCTGCGCGCTGCAGCAGGCCATCCAGCGGCAGCACGCGGCGCCCGGCGCTGGCGGGCCGCGCCGGGTCGTTGGCAGCGGTGACGGACGGCCCGGCGGGTGCTCCGCCCGTGGCGCTTCCGCGCGAAAGCTGCTGCTCGGCGTGCCGCATTGAAACCTGGCGTTGCTCACGGCTGCTGGCCGTGCCCCACAGCCAGGCTGCCAGCGCCAGCAGCACCGCGATGATGCTCAGCATGCCCAGCAGCGCGCCGGTTCCCATGCTCAGAAGTCTCCGTAGAGCGATTCGCGCAGCTGCTGGCGGAACGGCTCCAGCTTGTGCGAGTGCGGATGGAAGCCCAGCCCGACCCAGCGATCGATCTCTTTGCCGTTGCCGTCGATCTGCAGCTCGTGGCGGAACATTTCCTGGGTGGTGATCAGGTTGTCGCTGACACCGGTGATCTCGGTGATCGAGACCAGCACGCGGCGGCCGCTGCCCAGGCGCGAGATCTGCACGATGAAGTCGATGGCACTGGCGATCTGCCGGCGCAGGCTGTCCTCGCTGCCCTGGAAGCCGGCAAAACCGGCCAGCATCTCGATCCGGTACAGGCAGTCGCGGGGCGAATTGGCGTGGATGGTGGCCATCGAGCCGTCGTGGCCGGTGTTCATCGCCTGCAGCATTTCCAGCACCTCGGCACCGCGCACTTCGCCGACGACGATGCGGTCGGGGCGCATGCGCAGGCTGTTGCGGACCAGATCGCGGATGCTGACCGCACCGTGCCCTTCGGCGCCGCCGATACGGCTTTCCAGGCGAACTACATGCGGGTGGTTGAGCGAGAGCTCGGCGGTGTCTTCGACGGTGATCACGCGCTCGTTCGCGGGGACGTAGCTGGCCAGGGCGTTCAGCAGCGAGGTCTTGCCCGAGCTGGTGCCGCCGGACACCAGGATGTTGCAGCGACCCAGTACCATCGCCTTCAGCAAGGCCTGCATCGGCGCATCGAAGGTGCCCTTGGCCAGCAGTTCATCGGGGGTGAACGGGTCCTTGCGGAACTTGCGGATGGACACCATCGGTCCATCCACCGCCAGCGGCGAGATGATCGCGTTGAGACGGCCGCCGTTGGGCAGTCGCGCATCGACCATCGGATTGGAGTCATCCAGGCGGCGCCCAAGCGGGGCGAGGATGCGGCGCAGGATGCGCAGCAGATGCGTATCGTCGGTGAAGCGCTGGGTGGCCCGCTTGAGCTGGCCGCCCTGGGACACGTGCACATCCTTGAAACCGTTGATCAGGATGTCTTCGATGGACGGGTCGTGCAGCAGGTCGTCCAGCGGGCCGAAGCCGGTCAGCTCCTTGACCAGGCCGTCGGCAACCACCTGCATCTCCTCTTCGTTGATCGGGATGCGCCACTCCTGGATGAAGCCCACCGTCTGCACCTGCACCCAGCGGGCGATGGTGTCGGGGGCCCAGGAATCGATGTCGATGCGCTCGTCCTCGATGCTGTTGAGCAGGTGCTCATGCGCGGCCGACAGCACCTTCTGGTACTGCTCGGTCTGCGCGAACGGCTGATGGCCCGGCGAGCTTTCGGGCAGCACCGGCCGGGCAACGGCATGCGGGAACGGGGTTACCTTGTCTTCCATTGCGATCCACCCAGGGCAAGGGAGAGTCTTTCCCGCAGGCCCTGCGCCTGGACCGGGCAGGCAGCCGGATCCAGGCGCGAAACCAGCGGGGCGAGGGCACGCAGGTAGGGGTCGCGCGGCGCATCCTGCAGCAGCAGGTGGCCCTGGCTGGCAGCCAGGCGCACGCGCGGTCGTTCGGGAAGCGTGGCCAGCAGGGGAACCTCGAAGCGGCGCGCGATCTGCTCCGGGCTCATGCCGCTGCTGTCATCGTGGCGGTTGATCAACAGCTGCAGGCGCTTCTCGCGTTCGCGCTGGCCGGCAAGATGCTTCAGTGCCTGGTCGAGCGACACCAGCGTGGCAATGGAGGCATCGGTGACCAGCCAGATCTCGTCGGCCTGGTCCAGCAGCAGCGGCGGCAGCTGACGCAGCGGGCAGCCACCGGCATCACACAGCACGCTGGCGAACACGGTGCGCAGGCGCTGCAGCAGCGCACCCGGATCTGACGGCGGTACCGCATCGCTGCCGCTGGCGCGGTCCAGCAGCACCAGTCCGGAATCGTGACGGGCCATGGCCGTACGGGCGAGGGTGGCGTCGATGCGACTGGCATTGCGCAGCGCGTCTTCGTAGTGGAAGCGGCTGTCCAGGTTGAGGTACAGGGCGAGGTCGCCCGAAGGCTGGGCCAGCTCCATCAGCAGGCCATCCTGCTGCAGTGCCTCGCCCTGTGCCAGTGCACGGGTCTGCTGTGCCAGCACCGAAAGATGCGCGGCCAGCGTACTGGTGCCGACCCCGGCGCGCACGCCCAGCAGGACGATCAGGCGGGCCTTGTGCGCCTGCTGCGCGGCGGCAGCCGGTCGTGGTGACAGGGCGCGACGCAGCGCGGCCTCGATGCCGACGTTGTCGCTGTCCAGGTCCAGCACATCACGCAGGCCCGCCCGCAATGCGATGACAACGCCTTCCACCTGGCCGGCACTGGTGGCACCGACCGCGACCAATGCCAGATCCGGCTCGGTCTGCTGCAGTTGCTGCGCCAGCACGCTGGAGGCGGCCGCATGTTCCGGGCGGAAGTCGAGCAGCACAAGGCTCTGCGGCCCGCGTTGCAGGTCCTGGGCGGAGGTCGGCGTGCTGCTGTCCTGCCAGTGCAGGGTGGTGGTTGGCGGCAGTTTCGCCGCCAGCCGGGGCAGCAGTTCGCGATCCATTCCGTACAGGACCAGGTTCATCGGCGGTCCTTGCGGATGCAGCGGCTGGGCAGTGGCGTAGGGCATGGGCGTGGTATCGCAGGCATCATGGAATCAGCGTGAGAAGCCGGGCACCGGGTCCTGGCTGATAGGACCCAGCAGCCAGGCGCCCCATTCGGGCATGTGCGGCTTGGCCTCGCGGTCGCCGGGCAGCGGCAGCTCGGTGTTGCGTGCCAACGGCTTCACCAGGCGTGGCGTGACGATGATCACCAGTTCCTTGTCCTGGCGCTTGTAGTCGAAGTTGCGGAAGAACGAGCCGATGATCGGCAGGTCACCCAGCAGCGGGATCTTGCCGACGCTGGAAACCACGTTGGAACTGACCAGGCCACCGATCACGAAGCTCTCGCCATCGCCCAGTTCGACCGTGGTATCGGCGCGGCGGGTGGTGATGGAGGGAATCTGCACGCCGTTGAGCGCGATGGCGTTGCTGTAGTCCAGGTCGCTGGCTTCCGGTGCGACTTTCAGGGCGATGCGGTTCGGTGCCAGTACCGTCGGTGTCACGGTCAGGCCGATGCCGAAGGGCTTGTAGGTGATGGTGGTGGTGCCCAGTCCCTGCGGTTCCAGGATCGGCAGCTCGCCGCCGGCCAGGAAACTGGCGCTCTGCCCGGACAGCGCGACCAGTGTCGGCTCGGCCAGCACACGCGCCATGCCATTGCTCTGCAGCAGGTCGACGTCGGCATTCCACAGGCCCTTGGTCGAGCCGAACACCAGGCGGAAGGCCGAAGAAATGGGCGATTCGGCTTCGTTGCCGGAGTTGCCTTCCTTCATGCCGGGCAGGATGCCGGTATTGCCCGGCAGCTGGCCGCCCGGGCGGGCGAAGCCGTAGGCGAAGTTGCCATTGCGGTTCTGGAAGCTGATGCCGATCTGCTTCAGTGCGGTCTTGTTGAACTCGACCACCTTGACCTCGACCTGGACCACGCCGCCGCTGCTCACCGTGGATGCGTCGGCAAGCAGGCCATCCTTGCCCAGGGCCATGGCGGCAGTCTTCTGCGCCTGCATGTGCGACAGCACGCTCTCGGTGCTTCCCTGCAGCAGGCCCTGATTGTCCTGCTGGGTGAATACCAGCCCGTTCGCGCCGGCGTCGGCCGCACCCTGCACCGCACTTTGTACCCGCACCTGCAGGCGCTGTGGTTCGGTCTGCTTGCGGTGCCAGAGCAGGAGCGTGGTGGTGCCCGGCGCCTTGCCGACCAGCAGGGCCTGGCGCTGGCCGCGCAGCATCACGATATCGGCCACGCCCGGATCGGCAATGGCGACCCGCTCCAGATCACCCGGCAGGGTCCAGGGGCGCTGCTCACGCGCCTGCAGCACCAGGTCGTCGGCGGCCACGCTTGTCGCCGGTGCCAGCAGCACCAGCAGCAGGGCCAGCCAGCGCTGGCGGGGGGAAGGGCGTGGACTGCGGCGACGTTCGGTCATGGATGCGCTCGATGCAGGTCAAAGGGAACCACGGGGGGCGGAGCTGTCACCTCGGATGATTTCGATGCCCGATGCGCGTGGGGCGCTGCGCCGTGGTGCGGGTACGCGTGCCGGGGCATCCTGGGTGCTGCGCGCGGGCGCGTTGCTGCGGCCGGCCAATGCATCGCCGTCGATGCCGGCGAAGGCGTGATTCTCTGGCCGCTGCAGCGCAAGCTGCTGTTCCGCATCCAGGCCACGCAGGGGATCAATCACCCCGCGTGCCCGCGGGAACAGCGCCAGATCGGGCTGGCCGGAATCGGCAGGGTTGCGCAGGGCGAGGAACAGCTTGCCCTGCTGTGCACCCAGCAGCAGCCGGTTGGCATCGGCCACCGGCACCGCCAGTACCGCGCTGCGTGCCGGCTGGGCGGTCCCGCTGCCCGTGCTCTGGGTGCTGCTGCTTCCGGTGATGTCGGCGGCGCGTGGATCGTTGCGGCCATCGGCCTCGTTGCTGGCAACAGCGTCATGGTTGGCCGGGGCGATGTCCTGCTGGCCATAGCTGAGCACGCGCAGGCGCGACAGCAGCAGGCGCGTCTGTGCTGCGTCGGCCGGGCCGCTGGCAGTGGATTGGGCATTGCGCAGGTTGAGGAACACGTCGACGAAATCACCGGGCAGGATGCGGTTGCCGGCCCCCACCAGCTCGTCGACCGGGACCGCCAGTGCGCGTTCCCCGGGGCGCAGCTGCAGCGAGAATCCCTGCGCGAGTGCGTTGCTGCTGATCGCCGTGCCTTCGGCGATGTCCTGCACCGGCACCTTTCCGACCACGGCGGAAATGCTGGTGGCGGCACCGGCAACCGGGGCGCTGCGCTGTGCGAGACGCAATCCGTTGGCAGAGATCGGTTCGCCGGCCGGCAGTCGCGCCACCGCTTCCACCACGGTGATCGCCTGGGCTTCGCTCTGCGTCATCGGGGCAACCGTGGCCGGTGCGGCCGGCCTGCGCCCGATCATCAAGGCGATCACCGCCAGCAGCACGGCCAGCCCGATCAGGGCGACGGCAGCAATGCGGGTCAACTTGAGCATGGAACCGTCTCCTGTACCGAACGTCAGTTGCCGCTGCCGAGGTCGAGCTGAGCGACCGCGACGCTGCGGATGGGAGCCCGCATCACCCACTTGTAAAGCGTGGCGGTGCCGGGCAGGAAGGGATGGCTTGCGTAGTCGTAGCTGACCGTCACGGTCATGCACTGGGCGCTGGCCAGTCCGGCGCAGGGGGCCTGCGCGGAAACCAGAATGGCGTTGTTTCCGCCATTGCTGCAGTCGACCGGCTGACCCGAGAAGTTCAGCAGCCACTGCATCGAACTACGCGCCGCAACGCAGGCGGCAGTACGGCGTTCGTTGGCGCTGCCATAGCGCAGCGATGCACGTGCACCCTCGGCCGAGGCGGTTGCCAACGTCTGCTGGGCCGCCATGATCATTACGCCGGAGAACGTGAACAGCAGCAGCGGCAGCAGGCCCAGCATCAACATCAGCGCGAACTCGATGCTGGCCGCGCCACGTTGCCGGCGTCGGTTGTGGATGTTCATGCCACACCTCCGTACGTGCTGATCAGGACCCAGGCGATGGCGGATACCGCCAGGTAGGCGGCGTAGGGAATGCCTTGGCGTCCCTGGCGGGCGCTCTGCATCCCGCGCAGCGCCGGGTGCGAATGCCATTGCGAACTTGCCCGATGCATATGGGCTTGAAGGCCGATGGGCAGTACTGGGCCCAACCGTCGCGATACCAGCACCAGTGCGGCATGTGCGCCCGCTGCCAGGCTGGCCGCGATCCAGATCGGCAGCAGTGCCTGCCAGCCCAGCATCAATCCCAGTACCGAAAAGAATTTGACATCGCCGGCGCCCATCCAGCGCACTGCGTGGAAAGGCAGCAATGCGACCAGGCCGAGCGCCGCGCCGGCAACGTGGGAAGCCCACGGCAGGCGCGGCGCGTTGAACTGTCCGGCGATGAGCACGACAACGGTGATCGCGCATGCAGACAGCAGCCAGGCGTTGGGCACCCGACGGGCGTACAGATCGCTGATCGCGATCCGCAGGCACACACCGATGGCCAGCAATCCCAGCAGTGTCATCGCACCCTCCATTGTCCGTCAGTGGACGCTCAGCAGTTGCTGTCCCTGATCAGCCTGGGACGCGGCTCAGGCCGGCGTGTTGCCCGATGCCTTGTCGGCAAGCTTGGTGAGATTCTCAAAGAGCGTTTCGAAGAAATCCTTGATCTGCGTGCTGCCCAGTGCGATCAGGACACCCGCAATCACAGCCGCCAGCAGGCCGTACTCGAGTGCAGTGACGCCATCTTCTTCCTTCAGGAACTTGCGGATCGATGCGTTCATGACGTTTGTCTCCCTCTACCTGTCTGCTACAGGACACCTGGTGGGCGGTGGCCCGGCTCCGCCGGGATCGTCCGTGGACCTCCGCACGTCCTGGCGGAGGAGGCACGGCGGGATGGACCCGCTGTGCTCAAGCAGGGTGATCGTTTCCAGGCGGGACGCCGTTCGCGCAACCGCGACCGCGCGGCGCGGGGCCGGTGGTCGACGTGTCGGGCGATACGTGCATGGTCATGCTGTCCCCCTGGGTGCGGTCATTATCAAAGACCGGATCACCGTGTTATCGACTTTGCCTGAATGGCGGCCGGCTGCAACCGGAACCTATATGCAAATTCGGCAGAATCCCATTGCTCCTTAATTTTCAAGCCGGGTTCTGTGACGGAAATCCGTTCGCCCGCACAACGATTCATCGACGTGCAGATAATGTGAGGCAGGCTTCAGGTCGCATGCGAAAACTGTGCCAAACACGACAATCTGATTTTCACCTCTGTATCCATCTTATTCAACGCGGTGCAGATGTTTACCCCGTTGAATTATCGGGCATACTCGCATTCAAGTACTCGCGTTTCTTTTGGGGTGCGCACCTTGGCGGCGCGCATCCCGGTGATGGAAGAGATTCCATGAGAGGTGCGCGCCCTGTCAGGCAGTGGGGGCCGTACCGCACGGCGGATAATCGGGGGGACGACACTGTCATGGTCGATGGTGGGGTAGGAGACAGCGACGACAGCGGCCTGCGGTCGATCGACCTGGCGACGCTGAGCGGCGTGCTTCGTGTATGTGATGTCGAACTGCTTCTGCTCGATGGCAATGGGCCGCGGGCGGCCTTCGCGTCACGCGTGCACGAGGAGGCGTTGTTCTGCAGCATCAGCTGTGGATTCCATTGCCGTGGACGTTTCATGCTGCCGCCGGACTGGGCGATGCTGGGGTATCTGCATGCGACCGATGAAACCCTGAGCTGGTGCCATGGCGTACCGCTTGCCCCTGGGATGGCGCTGACCGTGATGCCCGAGGGCATCAGCGAGTTCACCCTGAGCCCGGGCACGCACATGACCCTGATGCTGGTGCCGGTGGCACGGGTGCAACGCAAGCTGACCGAACTGAGCCTGCGCAGCACGCCGCCGGCCGGACAGGCGCTTTCACTGTTCAATCTCGCCAGCGAGGCCGCCCCGCTGGCACAGCATTACCAGCAGCTGCACCTGCAGCTGGGCCAGGGCACGGGCCTGCAGCCGGAAGAAACCGAGCGGCTGCTGCACGAACACGTGCAGGCACTGCTGGGTGCGGGTTCCGCCGAACGCCCGGGTTGCAGCCGTGCGCGGCGCACGCATTATCTGATCGCACAGCGGGCGGAAAACTTCATGCGCCTCAACCTGCGCCGCAATATCTACATGAATGAGATCTGCGACGCTGCCGGTGTCAGTGAGCGTGGGCTGCGCTACGCGTTCGAGGACCTGTTCGGTACGTCGCCCAATCGTTACCTGTCGATGCTGCGCCTGTGCGCAGCCTGCCGCAGCCTGTCGATGGCCGATTCCAGCCGCCGTTCGGTCAAGGCCATCGCCCTCAGTTGTGGCCTGTGGGACCTGTCGCGTTTCGCCGACAACTACCGCAAGGTCTTCGGTGAACTGCCGCGTGACACGCTGATGCGCGCACCCGCGCAGATCGGCCAGCCCGCCTGATCCAGGCCCCATAAGGGTTTCCCGGCGGTTCCTGCCGGAATTGCATATCCGCTTGCCGATATGGTTGCCGCTTCTGCATAACCGACTGCCGATTCCGACCGTGGATTTGCCGGAATGCGCGATTGCCGTGCCGGAATGAAGTGCGCAGCCGCCGTTGCAAACGCTGAAATGTCAGTCACCTGCCTAACGGCAAGTCCACTGACATTCCAGTTGTTCGCCTACGGGGGAAATGCTCATGAACCGCATCTACCGGCGTGTATGGAACCGCCAGCTCAATGCTCTGGTTGTGGCCTCGGAACTGGCCACCGGCGATAGCGGCGGCAGCGCCGCCCGCGATCCGCGCAGTGTCCTGCTGATGCCGACCGCACTGGCCCTGGCCCTGCTGTGTGCGCTGGCCAGCGGGCATGCAGGAGCATCCGAATCCAATCAGTCGCTGCGTGATCTGCAGGCACTGGCCGCGAAGTACGCGCAGCCGATGCCGGTCAAGGTCGACGCAGAAGTCGCGCTGGCCGCGGCATCGCGCCAGGCGCAGAGCAGTCCGGCGATCAGCGCAGACGCGCGTGTGGGCCTGCAGCTGAGTACGACCTCGCTGCCGATCGTGCGCGACGTGCTGCCGGCGACCGTACAGGTGAAGCTGGCGGCGAACACCGCGCCGAAGCAGGTCGCGGTTCCTGCACTGGCCGCCGATGTTCGCGCCAATGTCGGGCTGGGGCACGCAGCGTCCAATGTGGCGAAGATGGATGCCTCACTGGCGGCCAACGTTGCGCCGTCCGCGCATGCGCCGCTCGGTGTGGCTGCGGATGCGCAGGCGAAGGCCAGGGTTGGTATCGCCGGTGCCCAGGTGGCCTCGATCGATACCGGTGCCAAGGCGGCTGCCGCTGTTGCTGGCGCATCCGCTGGCTCGCTGTCCGGCCTCAAGGCGTCCGTTGACGGCAAGGTGGATTCGCAGCTGAAGCTGGCGGGCCACCAGATCGACGGTCAGGGGCAGGTCAAGGCGACGGCAGCGGTCACGTTGCCGGCAAAGGAGGAGCTGCCGGGCGAGACCCATGATCGTGCGATCACCGCAGCTTTCGATACCGGTGTTGCCGGCAAAGTGCGCGTGCAGGCGCCCGATGGCCAGGAAGTCGTGGCCGACCGCAATCTGAAGCTGGCCGGCCAAGCGACTGTGGCAGCGCAGAACAGCGCACTGGGCGTGGGTGGCCTGGTGGGCGGCGTTGTCGGCGCGGCAGGTGGCGCCGTGGGTGGCGTGCTTGATGGCACCGTCGGCAACACGGTCGGTTCGGTCGGCAGCACCGTCGGCGGCGCACTCAACGGTGCAGTTGGCACGGTTGGTGCAGTCGGCGGAACCGTCGGTGGTGCGCTCAACGGCACGGTCGGTTCGGTCGGCAGCACCGTCGGCGGCGCACTCAATGGTGCGGTTGGCACGGTGGGTGCAGTTGGTGGCGCCGTGGGCGGCACGCTCAACAATACAGTGGGTGCGGTGGGCAGCACCGTCGGCGGTGTACTCAATGGCGCTACAGGTGGCAGCACCGGCGGCCTCGGTGGCCTGCTGGGCGATACGCTTGGCAATGTCGGCGGCGCCGTCGGCAACCTGCTCAATGGCAACCTCAACGGCACCATCGGCAATCTCGGCAGTGCCGTAGGCGGCCTGGTCGGCGGCACCCTCGGCGGTCTCGGCCTGACCAAGCCCTCGGCGATCCCGCCGACCAGCCCGAAGGCGCCGGCTCCGGCCGATCCGAACGCGGGCCTGATCATCGGCACCGGTGGCCTGGTCGGCAATGTCGGGCAGCTGATCGGCCCGACCACCACCAGCCTGTTCGGCGGCAACGGCTACCTGAGCAACGGCAACCTCAAGCTCAGCAACGCCAACGTGATGCAGACCTACTCGACGGTCAATGTGCTGGGCCTGCCGGTGGTCAACCTGTCGCCGGTCGGCAGCACCCTCAATGGCCTGGGCGGCGCCGTCACCGGCGGCAGCTCGCACCTGACCCTGATCGGCGGTGTCACCTCCGACAGCTACATCTACAACATCAACAACGGCAATCCGGGCGGCCTGCTCGGGCTGCTGCTGCCGAAGGATTCGCCGGCATGGGCGGCCAAGTGCCTGGATATCGTCCTCGCCGACATCTCCTGCTGGGCAGTCAATGCGGCGCAGGACTACCAGGTGCTGATGGGTGACGGCGCCTTTGCCAACGGTTCTAAGGAAGTGGTGATCGGCGCCAATGCCCGCCACGAACTGCCGAAGGTCGATGCCAACGTGGCCTTCCCGGGTGCAGGCACCAATGACCCGAGCAACCCGACCGGCGTGCCGACCGCGGACTACGCCGCACGCATGGGTCATTCGGTGATCGTCGGCGACAGCGCGGTGGGCACGGCCAACGGGCAGACCCTGCTCGGTGCCGAGGCGACCTCCAACCAGGCCAATTCGGTTGCACTGGGCTACCGTTCGGCCGCGCTGCGCGGTGCCCAGGCCAGCTACAGCGCCTATGGCCTGACTGCGCCGCAGGTCTCGGCCGGTGAAGTGTCGGTGGGTGCCGCCGGTGGCGGCGAGCGCCAGATCACCAACGTGGCCGCCGGTAGTGTCAATACCGATGCGGTCAACGTGGCCCAGCTGAAGGGTGCCATCAGCCTGATCGATGATGTGGCGGCCGCTGCGGTGACCTACGATCTGGACGGTGCCGGTAATCCGAACTATCGCCGCGTCACGCTCGGTGCGGGCACCGGCACTACCACCATCGGCAACCTGGCCGGCGGTGCGGTCACCGCCGGCAGCCTGGAAGCGGTCAATGGCGGCCAGTTGGCGGCGACCAATGCGGCCATCGCCAGCTTCTTCGGCGGTCGCGCAGCCTTCGATCCGGCCAGCGGTGCCTTCACCGCACCACTGTTCGAGATCAGCACCATCTCCACCGGCGGTGCGATCGCCAAGGGTCTGTATGAGAACGCCACCGATGCCTTCGCCGCGGTCGATGGTTCGCTGGTCAATCTCAACACGCAGATCACCGACATCCGCAACGGTGGCACCAAGTATCTGCGGGTGAACTCGACCGGTACCGAGGCACTGGCCAGCGGCGCCGACTCGATCGCGGTCGGTACCAACGCCCGCGCCACCGCCGCCAACAGCATCGCGGTGGGTGCCGGCAGCCTGGCTGACCGTGCCAACAGCGTGTCCATCGGTGCCGCCGGTGCCGAGCGTCAGGTCACCAACCTGGCTGCGGGTACCGCCGCCACCGATGCGGTCAATGTCGGCCAGCTGCAGGCGTCGGAACAGGGGGCACTGCGCTATGACCTCAATGGCGATGGCAGCGTCAACTACGCCAGTGCCACGCTCGGCCAGACCGGCACGGCCACCACGCTGCGTAATCTCGGCCCGGGCCAGGTCAGTGCCACCAGCAGCGAGGCCATCAACGGTGCCCAGCTGTTTGCGGCCAACCAGGCCGTGGCCACCCACCTCGGTGGTGGCGCGGCGGTCAACGCCAGCGGCGTGCTGACCGCACCGACCTACTCGATCAACAACGTCGCCGCCAACGGCACCGTGACCAAGGGCAGCTACAACGACGTTGGTACCGCCTTCGATGCGGTCAGCAACTCGCTGGCCAACGTTGCCGACCAGACCGATGAGATCGACAAGCTGGCCGTGAAGTACGACGTCGATGGCAGTGGCAACGTGCTCAACAGCGTGACGCTGACGGGTACCGGCACCGGCGCGGTGAAGATCACCAACGTCGCCGCCGGCAGCATCCTGGCCGGCAGCAGTGATGCCATCACCGGCGACCAGCTGTTCAGCACGAACAGCACCATCGCCAACTACTTCGGTGGCACCACCGCGTACAACGGCACCACCAACGTGTGGACCGCGCCGAAGTTCAGCATCTCCAGCATCGCCACCGACGGCACCTTCACCAGCGGCGACTACAACAATGTCACCGCCGCCTTCACTGCGGTGGACGGCTCGCTGAAGGTCCTCAACCAACGCATCACCAACAACAGCGGTGGCAGTGCCTACCTGGCAGTGAACTCGACCGCAGCGCCTGCAACGGCTGCCGGTGCGGAAGCGGTGGCGGTCGGCCCGCAGGCCAGTGCGGCCGGTGCCAACAGCGTGGCGGTCGGCAACGGCGCCAGCGCCAGTGCCGGCAACAGCGTCGCCCTGGGTGCCGGGTCGGTGGCCAGCGTCGGTGCGCAGAGCGGCTACACCGGCGCCTATGGCCAGACCGGCGCCAGCAACTCGGCCGGTGAGGTTTCGGTCGGCAGCACCGGCAGCGAGCGCAAGATCACCCATGTCGCCGACGGTTCCGATACGTACGACGCAACCAATGTCGGCCAGCTGAAGAACGGCGTGAACTACGCCATCGACGAATCGAAGAAGTACACCGACCAGAAGATCCAGAACATCACCAACGTGGCCGGCAGCTTCCGCGCCAACAACACCAACAACCTGGCCGATCCGTCCGCCAGCGGTGCCAACTCGGCCGCAGGTGGCGCAGGCTCCACCGCCGCCGGTGCCAACTCGACCGCGCTGGGCAATGGCTCGCAGGCGCAGGCCGACAACTCGGTGGCGCTGGGTGCGGGTTCGGTGGCGAACCGGGCCAACACGGTCTCGGTCGGTGCCGCCGGTGCCGAACGCCAGGTGGTCAACGTGGCCGACGGTTCGCAGGCTACCGACGCGGTCAACGTACGCCAGCTGCAGGCCTCGCAGCAGGGTACGATCCGTTACGACACCACGGTGAACGGCGCGACCAACTACAACAGTGTCACGCTGGGCAGCACCAACAGCGGCCCGACCACGGTGCGTAACGTCGCCGCCGGCACCGCCGGTACCGACGCAGTCAACGTCGACCAGCTGAAGTCGGGCATGGCGCAGACCCTGGACTGGTCGAAGGCCTACACCGACGAGCGCATGGGTGGCTTCGAGCGCGACCTGCGCAAGACCGACAACCGCGCCTCGGCCGGTATCGCCTCGGCTATGGCCACCGCAGCACTGCCGCAGCCCAGCGAAGCGGGCCGCAGCATGGCCTCGGTCGCCGCCGGCAGCTACAACGGCGAGTCGGGCGTGGCGGTTGGTATCTCCGGTGTCTCCGAAGGAGGGCGCTGGATCTACAAGTTCAGCGGCTCCACCAACAGCCGTGGCGAGGCCGGTGTGGCCGTCGGTGCAGGCATCCAGTGGTGATCCCCGCCGCCGGGCCGCACGCGCGGCCCGGCATCGCGGAAACGTCCAAAGGGGGAATGACATGAAACAGCATCGCATCGCCCGCACCGGCCAGATGGCCGCAGTGCTGGGCCTGGTCCTGGGAATGGGCCTGCTGGCCGCCTGCCGCAGCCATGCGCCGGCCGCCGAAGGTCCTGCCGAAACCACCGCCGTGCAGTTCCCGGAGGCCTCGAAGGCCTCGTTGAAGGAAGGCATCTATCCCGACGTCGCCGACCTGCGCCGTTTCGCGCCGGGCATGAGCAAGCGCCAGCTGTACACGCTGCTGGGCACGCCGCATTTCAATGAAGGCATGTGGGGCGTGCGCGAGTGGAACTACCTGTTCAACTTCCGCACCGCACAGGGGGCCGAATACTTCACCTGCCAGTTCCAGGTCCGCTTCGACAGCAAGGGCATTGCCCAGGGCGGCTACTGGAAGCCTGAATCATGTGCGGCGGTGCTGGACCCGCCGCGGCCGCCGGCCCCGCCCGCACCGGCGCCGTTGCCGGAGCAGCCGTTGCGCCTGTCCGCCGATGCGCTGTTCGGTTTCGACAGCGCGGTGCTCAGTGCCGAAGGCCAGCAGGCCGTGCAGGGCGTGCTGGCGCAGGTGCGCGAGGCCAGTCAGGTGCAGTCAATCCGGGTGACCGGGTATACCGACCGTATCGGCAGTGCCAGCTACAACCAGGCCCTGTCGCAGCGACGTGCCGAGGCCGTGCGCAGCGCGCTGGTGCAGGGCGGCGTGCCTGCAGCCAGCATCAGTGCCGAAGGACGCGGCGCGGCCGAGCCGATCGTGCAGTGCGAGCAGCGCAACCGTCGCGAGCTGATCGCCTGCCTGGCGCCGAACCGGCGCGTGCAGATCGCGGGTGTGGCGCAGCCACGCTGAGAATCCTGCGCCGGGGCCACGCCCCGGTATCCCGAGTCCCCCCTGACCGCCGGCAGGACGTGGCCACGTCTCCCCCGTTGTCCACGCCTGCCGGCGGCTCAGGTTTTCCATGGTGCACGCGATGAACGCCCAATTCCTGCCTCTTTCCATGAAGACGGAAACCACACTGAGTGTGTACGGCCAGCTCGGCAATCATGCGGTGGTGCGCATTCCCGGGCGGCGACTGCCGGGGTTGATCCTGCAGGCAGACACCGTGGCCGGCTTCCTGGCCCAGCTGCAGGAAGCCCAGGCCTGCCTGCGCAGTGGGCGCGCGCAGCGCACCGACGCCGAGCTGGACATGCTGATCGACGTGCTGCAGCAGTGGTATGCGCTGATTGAATCGCGCCTGGCGGACGCCGGCGAGGCGCTGTAGTAGAAAAAGGGGACGGAGGGGATTAAGTCGTTCTTGCCCCGGCTGTGCCGGAAACGACTTAATCCCCTCCGTCCCCTTTTTTGTATCAGGCGCGGGCGCGGACCAGCCAACAGGCGGCATCGACGCGCACACGGTCGCCTTCGATGAAGGGCGCGAACGCGGCCAGCGCCTTGTTTCGAAGTGCGTCGGCGCGGTCTTCGGGCAGATTGCGCAGCGCCAAGCCCAACGGGCCCAGCTGGCCGACATAGGTCGGCAGTTCATCGCGGGCAATCGAGCACGGCAGGTCTACCGCGACCAACTCCACATCCTTCCAGCCGGCGGCCTGCAACAGACGCTGCACGCGCTGGCCATCGGCAAAGGCGAACTGGCCGGGTGCTCCTGGCACCCGCGGCGGAAGCTCAAGTGCATCGCCGATCGCGCGTTCGGCCGTGGTCATGAACGGGTTCTCGTCGGCACTGCGCCAGGCGATGAAACGCAGCCCAGCGCCTGGCGTTGCAGCACGATGCAGGTTGGCGAAGGCGGCCTCGGTATCTTCGAAGAACATCACACCCAGCCGCGACTGGATCCAGTCGAAGTGTGCGGACGGAAGCGGATGCCGCTGCGCATCGGCCACGATGAAGTCCGCGTCCAGTCCTGCCGCCTCGGCGCGCTGACGGGCCAGTGCCAGCATCGGCGCGGAGATGTCCAGGCCGGTGCTGTGTGTCGCCGGGCGAGCGGCGGCTGATGCCAGCAGGCTGGCGCCGGTGCCACAGCCGATATCGAGCAGTTGCGTGACGGTTTGCGGAAGCTCGGCCACCAGCAGGTCGGCCATCGGCTGGAACAGACCATCGAGGATGGCCTGCTGGGCGACCCAGATCTGGCCGCCAGGGCCATTCCAGAGCGCATTCTGATCAACGGGGGATGTACTGGCCATGACCTTGTCCTGCCGGGAAGTTGCCCATAGGTTGATGCTTGAAGGCGACTTGAGGTCAAGCCCATGCGTGAACTGGATATCGGCGAGGTGGTGAAGCGCAGTGGCGTGCCGGCCTCGACCCTGCGTTACTACGAGCAGCTCGGGTTGTTGCAGTCGCTGGGCCGTCGCGGCCTGCGCCGGCAGTACGACGATCAGGTGCTGGAGCGCCTGGCGTTGATCGGCCTTGGCCAGTCGGCCGGGTTGTCGCTGCAGCAGATCGGGTTGTCGCTGCCGCCTCAGCACGGATGCATTACGCTGGATCGCGAAGCCCTGCTGGCACAGGCCGATGTGCTGCAGCAGCAGATCTCCCAGCTGCAGCGGGTGCGCCGTCATCTACAGCGCGCGGCGGCCTGCCCGGAAGCACAGGACGCGCGCCAGTGCGGTTCGTTCCGCAAGTTGTTGAGGGCCCAGCAGCGCCTGGCGGGTGGGTGAGAGAAGCGCATCCACGCATGGTGTGGATCTACTGCACCACAACCTCGGTAGATCCACGCCATGCGTGGATGAATCAATCGCGGGTACTGACTTCCCAGGTGGCGTGCAGCACGCCCGGCACATGCTCCATCCGCGCCAGCACCACGTCCAGCTCATCGGCACTCACGGCGGTACTGACCAGCACCGCGATCACATCGGTGGGCGCGTCGGCATGCTCGACCACCTGCACATCACCGACCGGATACTGCGCTGCTTCCAGCGCATCGACCAGGCGTTCGCGTACACGTGGCACCGCTTCGGCATCCACACTCAGGCGCACCTCGTAGGTGGCCTCGGTGGCCGTCTCGTTGATCGGGATGCGGTTGATCGCATTCACCAGCGGCCGCAGCAGGGTGTTGCCGGCGATGATCAAGACCGTCAGCAGCACGCCTTCGGCCAGCATGTCCGCGCCGGTACAGCTGCCGACCGCCGCCGAGCACCACAAGGTGGCGGCGGTGTTGAGGCCGCGCACGTTCATGCCTTCCTTCATGATCACGCCGGCGCCGAGGAAGCCGACGCCGGAGACCACGTAGGAGATCACCCGCACCGCCTCGGCGCTGCCGGCGATGCGCATGCCCAGGTCGACGAAGGCAGCGGCGCCGACCGCCACCAGCACGTTGGTGCGCAGGCCGGCGGTGCGTTGGCGGTACTGGCGCTCGGCGCCGATCAGCGTGCCCAGCACGAAGGCGGCCAGCAGGCTGACCACGGTGTCGGCGAAGGGGCCGGCCTGGAAGGTTTCAATGAAGCGCATGGCCGGAGTCTACCCGGTCGAGGTGACAGTAGATCCACGCCATGCGTGGATTTCGAGGCGGCCAGAAACGACTTAATCCCCTCCGTCCCCTTTTTGCGGGGTCAGTCGGTGTCCTCGACCCGCTCGCCCATCAGTTCGCGCTGGCGCTTGTCCAGTTCCTCGGCGTAGCGCTTGCGTACGAAGGCTTCGGAGACCACGCCCAGCACCTGGCCGTCGGCAGCGACTACCGCCAGTTCGTCGGCCTGGGTCTGGTCGAAGCGTTGCATCACGCTGACCACGTCTGCGGCCGGCGACAGCGAAACGTCACGGTTCTCGGCCAGCTCGCCGATCGCGGTCTCCGGCTTCACGCCGTCGCCGTAGACGCGCGGGATCTGCACGATGCCGGCATAGTGGCCTTCGCCATCGATCAGCACCACCCGGCTGCCCGAGCCCAGCGGGAAGCGCTGGCGGAAGGCATCGGCATCGAGGTCGGCCGGCGCGGTGGCCACGCCCTTGCGCATCAATCGGCCGGCGTTGAGGTTCTGCACCCAGCCCACGTCGCGGGCGCTCTTGATGGTCTCGCCGCGCAGGTGCATGCGCCAGGTCGAGAACGAGTAGCCGAACCACTGCCGCACGAGCGTGCTGGAGACCAGCACCGCGCTCATCACCACGCTGGTCAGCAGGAAGTCGTGCGTGCCTTCCAGCACCAGCATGGCCATGGTCATCGGTGCGCCGACCACGGCGGCGGCCAGTGCGGCCATGCCGGCCAGCGCGGCGGAGGTGGCGTCGATCACCGGCACGCCGGTGGCCATGGCGAGCAGGCCGGCGAACAGGGCACCGACCAGGGTGCCCATGAACAACGAGGCGAAGAACAGGCCACCGCGGAAGCCGAAGCCCAGCGAGATGCCCGAGGCCAGGCACTTCAGGGTCAGCAGGCCGCCGATCCAGATCAGCGGCAGATGCGTGGTCAGGTCCAGGTGCAGCGCGCCATGGCCGGACGACAGCACCTGTGGGCTGGCCAGTGCCAGCGGAATCAGCAGCAGGCCGCCCACCACCGGCCGGCCCCACAGTGGCAACGGGCTGCGCTTGACCGTGCCCTCGATCGAGGCAATCAGCCGCATCACCGCGATGCCGACCATCGCGCAGCAGCAGCCGAGCAGACCGTAGATGGCGTAGTCGGCGGCGCGGACATCAATCGTCGAGGCCGCCGGCAGCAGGTAGGCCTCGATGCCGGCCTGGTCGGCCACGAACGCGCCGGCCAGCGCGGCGACCGCGACCGGGGCGAGTGCGGCCGGGGTATAGGCGCCGATGACGATCTCGAAGGCGTAGAACGCACCGGCCAAGGGTGCACCGAAGGCGGCGGCGATGGCACCGGCGGCACCAGCGCCGACCAGGATGCGCACATCGTTGCGGCGCAGGCGCATCACTCGGCCCAGCTGCGAACCGCTGCCGGCACCCATCTGGGTATAGGAGGCCTCCAGGCCGACCGAAGCACCGCAGCCATTGGAAACCAGGGTCTGGGTCAGCACGATCAGGTTGTCGCGCATCGACATGCGGCCGCCATGCAGGGCATTGGCTTCCACCGCATCGAGCAGGGGCCGCTTGAGCCGGGTCGCGGCCAGGCTGACCAGGCCGACCAGCAGGCCACCCAGTGGCAGTACCAGCAGCGCGGTCCAGGTCAGCGAGGGCAGGGAACTCAGGCGCATGCCGGCGTCCAGCCCGTACAGGGTGCCCTGCAGCCAGCGTGCGATGCCGGACTGCAGCAGGGTCAGGTAGCCGGCGATCAGGCCGACCAGCAGGGCAAGCGCAATGAACCACAAGTCACTGCCGCGCAGCCGCAGGCGCAGGCCCTGGAAGGCCGCATGCAGGCGCGATGGCGAAACAGGCAGTGACATGGTGGCGGCATGATACGCCGCCACCGTGATCGCCGCCGTCACTGCATCGGGCGGTTACTGCGTCAGAAGCGGTAGCGGCCCTGCACGTAGAAGGTGCGCGGCGCAGCCACCATGCGGCCGGCGTTGCCATCGACGTTGCGGGTATACCAGCGCTTGTCGGCCAGGTTGTTCACGCCCAGCGCGATCTCGCTGTCACCCAGTCCCGGCACCTGCCAGGCCACCTGCGCGTTCCACAGGCGCACGCCCGGCACGCGGCCCACGCGCGCATCGGCGCTCTCGGCCCAGGTGTTGGCCGCATCGGAGAACTGGCCGCTCTGGTGGGTGCTGGAGACATTGAAGGTCCAGCCGGCCAGTGCATAGCGTGCGCCGACGCTGTCGGTGTCGCGCGAGTAGAACGGCACGTCCAGGCCACGGTTGTCACCGGACTGCTGGATCGCCTTGGTCCAGGTGTAGTTGGCGTACAGCTCCAGCCCGGCCAGCGCACTGCCCTCGGCGAAGCGGTACTCCAGCGCGCTTTCCACGCCCTTGTGGTCGGTGGCACCGATGTTCTGGAAGGTCGGCGGGGTGATGCCCGGCACCTGCAGGATCTGGTTGTCGAAGCGCATCTTGAACACGGTCACTTCCGCGCGCAGTGCACCGTCCTGCCAGCGCGCACCGAGTTCGGTGGTCTTGGCGATTTCCGGATTCAGCGGGTTGCTGGCGGTCTGTGAGTTCAGCTGGATGTTCTGCACCGGCCCGAACGAGGTGGTGTAGTTGCCGAACACGGTCAGCTGCGGGGTCAGCAGATAGGCGACGTTGAGCGAGGGCAGGGCCTTGTCGTTGCGGCTGCTGAAGGTCGCCGCGCCCCCGGCCTGGCGGCGGTCCATGTCGATCCACTCCATGCGCACGCCCGGGGTGATCCGCCACTGGCCGATCGCGATGCGGTCGTCAATGTAGAAGGCATGTGCGTCGGTGGCGTTGTCGAAGCGGTTGGTGGCGCTGGCCACGCCGGTACGGCGGGTGACGGTGTAGCTGCGGTCGTTGCCGCGCTCGCGCAGGAAGCGGTAGCCGGCGGTGATGTCATGCACCGTGCTGCCCCAGTGCAGGCGCTGGGTATAGCGCGGCTCGATGCCCAGCACGCGGTAATCGCGCGGCTGCACGGTCAGCTGGGTATTGGCCGCGTTGATCAGCGAGCTGGCACGGCTGCTCTCGTTGTAATAGGCCAGCACCTCGAACTCGCTGTTGTCCGACAGCGTGTTGGTGTAGCCCAGGTCGATGCCGGTGCGGTGGCCCTTCCAGAAATCGGTGGGGCGGGTGTTCTGGAACGGGTCGGCCTCGTACTGGGCGCGGGTCAGGCCGCCCGGGGTCAGCGAGCGTACATCGTAGTAGGAGAGCTTGGCGCGCAGTTCCTGCTGCTCGTCGATGGCGTAGGCGAACTTCAGCGCGAGGTCGTTGAAACGGTCATCGCTGCCCTGGCGCCAGCCGCGGCCGTCCTGGCCGGAGTACAGCAGGGCGGCGCCCAGGCCGTTGTCGCCGGTGCCGCCGAGGAAGGCGTTGTACTGGGTGCTGTCACCGCCGCCATGGTCGTAGGCGGTGTAGCGCACGCCCGCTTCGCCGTGCAGGCCGGCCCCGGTGGGAATGGCACGGGTGCTGAAGTTGATGATGCCGCCCACGTTCTGCGGGCCGTAGCGCACCGCGCCGCCGCCGCGCACCACGTCGATCGATTCGATGTTGGACAGGCTGGTCGGCGCGAACGACAGCTGCGGCTGGCCATACGGCGCCACTGCCAGCGGCACGCCATCGAGCAGCACGGTCGAGCGCGGCGAGTAGCGCCCGGTCAGGCCGCGCACGCCGATGTTCAGCGAGACCGAACTGCCGGCGGTGCCGGAGTTGTCGGTGACCTGCACGCCGGGGATGCGGCGCATGGCATCGCCGATGCTGGCCGCGCCGCTGGCTTCGATGCGCTGACGGTCCACCACGGTGCGCGCGCCAGCGAAGCTCTTCACGCTGTCGTGCAGGCCGGTGCCCAGCCAGCTGCCGGAGACCTGGATGCTGTCCAGCGTGGTGGCGCCGTCCTGGGCGAAGGCGCTGACAGCCGGGAGCAGGCACAGGGCGAGGGCGGCGGCCAGTGGCAGGCGGGCCGTTTGCGGGGCGTGGATGGGCATCGATGCAGGTCGTGGAAGGGCGTAAATGAGAATTATTGCTGATTCCATTCGCCAATGGAATGCGTCTCCGGTTCATGCTGATGGGCCGGTGGTAAAGTGGGTGATTGCTTCCTGACTCGCTGAGATCTGCCATGTCCCAAGCCGCTTTCTACCCCGTCGGAACCCCTGGCCAGCCGTGGGGAGCGGCGGAACGGGAGGCGTGGCGTGGCCGCCAGCAGCGCCTGCGTCGCTATGACGAGGAAGTGCTGCCGCGCATCGAAGCCCTGGCATTGCGCTTCGACAAGGTGGCCTATGGCCAGCTCGATTACGCCGGCGAGACCTACACACTGTTCGCCCTGCGCAGCCGCGACTGGAACCCGGCGCTGCCGGCCGCGCTGGTCACCGGTGGCGTGCACGGCTACGAGACCAGCGGCGTGATGGGCGCGCTGGAGTTCCTCGAAAAGCACGCTGCCGACTATGCCGGCAAGGCAAACCTGCTGGTGGCGCCGTGCGTGAATCCGTGGGGCTTTGAGCGCATCAACCGTTGGAACTTCGATGCGATCGACCCGAACCGCAACTTCCGCGCCGATGGCCCGGCCCGCGAGTCGACCGCGTTGATCGAACTGGTCGCACCGATCAAGGACCAGTTCGTACTGCACATCGACCTGCACGAAACCACCGACAGCGACGAGAGCGAGTTCCGCCCGGCGCTGGCGGCGCGTGATGGCAAGCCGTTCGAGCCGGGCCTGATTCCGGATGGCTTCTATCTGGTGGACGACAGCGAGGCCCCGCAGGCGGCGTTCCAGCAGGCGGTGATCGCTGCGGTGGAGAAGGTCACCCACATCGCGCCGGCCGACGACAAGGGCGAGATCATCGGTTCGCCGGTGGTGGCCCATGGCGTGATCGAGTACCCGCTGGTGAAGCTGGGCCTGTGCGCCGGCATTACGGGTGCGAAGTACACCACCACCACCGAGGTCTACCCGGACAGCCCGCGTGCGACCCCGCAGCAGTGCAACGACGCGCAGGTGGCCGCAGTGTGCTCGGCGCTGGATTACGCGCTGGCGCACCCCTGATCGGTAGTGCCGGCCGCTGGCCGGCAACTGAAAAAAGGGACGGAGGGGATTAAGTCGTTTGTGGCACAAACGACTTAATCCCCTCCGTCCCCTTTTTCGGTTCACCCCAGCGCCTCGGCCCACCAGAGTGCGGCTGGGCCTGGCGGCGTGTCGCGGCGCCACAGCAGGTCGCTGTGGATGCGGCGTGGCCAGCCGGGCAGTACCAGTTCCACCAGCCGCCCGCGGTCGTAGCGCTGTACCAGTGCGCGCGGTAGTTCGGCCCAGCCGAGGCCGTCCTCGGCCATCTCCATCACCATCAGGTAATCGGTTGCGGTCCAGGCCAGGCCGGTGACCACGCGGGATTGATCGACTTCCGCGCTCAAGCGCACCTGTCTATGCCGCGCCAGCTGTGCGGCGGCGCGACGGCCAGCGCTGGCCAGCGGATGCTCGCGCGCCACATACACCGACAGCTCGCTGTGGTGCGCCAGCGGACGTGCGACCAGTCCGTCCGGATAGTGCTCCTGCCGTGGCAGCAGACCTAGCGCGGCGCGTCCGTTGCTCACCAGTTCCAGCACGTCCTCGCCCTCGGCATCCAGCCATTCCAGCTCGATCTCCGGGAATGCCTCGGCGAAGCGTTGCAGCACCCGTTGTTCCGGGTCCAGTTGGTAGACGTCGGAGAATGCCACGGTCAAGCGCGGCTCGACCGGTGCGGCCAGGCGCACGCTCAACTGCTGCAGGCGGGCATCGGCAGCCAGGATTTCCTGCGCGTGCCCAAGTACCTGGCGCCCGGCTTCGGTCAGCTGCGGGTAGCGGCCGCTGCGGTCGAACAGGCTCACGCCAAGGTCGGCTTCCAGGTGGGCGATGGCGGTGCTGACCGTCGATTGGGTCTTGCGCAGGCGTCGCGCCGCCGCCGAGAACGAGCCCAGCGCCGCGGCTTCCACGAAGGCCTGCAGGGATTCAGGGGAGTAGGGCACTGATCCATCGCTCCTGTCGATGGAATCCATTTTGATACCACCGTAAAAGGCGATGATACTGGCTTCCGTCGCCCCCGTCTGCGGGGCGGTCCGGACCCTCCACGCTCGGCGTGGATCCATTGATGAGGCGGCGTGGTCCCCGCCCTGCAAGGAGCTTCACATGTCCCGTACTGTTCCCGCCCGTGGCGCGCTGGTCGCCTGGGCCTGCCTGACCGTGGCGATCGTCGCCGAAGTGGTCGGCACCTCGTTCATGGCCCATGCCGCTCGCGATGGCGGCTGGACCGGCTATCTGATCATGGCCGGCGCGCTGGCGCTGTCCTATTTCTTCCTCGCGCAGTCGGTGCGCCGCATCGCCGTGGGCGTGGCCTACGCAGTGTGGGAAGGCCTCGGCCTGACCCTGCTCACTGTGGTCGGCCTCACCGTCTTCGGTGAAAGCCTGTCGCTGCAGCAGCTGGCCGGCCTGGTGCTGGCAGTGGTCGGCATCGTCTGCGTCACCCTCGGGGAGGCGCACTGATGAATACCTTGGCGTTGTTTTTCGTGATCTGTTCTGCGCTGATCGACGTCGCCGCCAACATGATGGTGGCCAAGTCGGAAGGTTTCCGCCGCTGGCGCTGGGGCGTCGGCGCGATCGTCATGGTCTGGATCGCCTTCGCCCTGCTGGGACAGGCCGTGCGTTACATGGACCTGGCCACCGCCTATGCGATGTGGGGTGCGATCGGCGTGATCGGTACCGCTACCTGCGGCCGCCTGTTGTTCGGCAACCGCCTGCGTTCGATCGGCTGGGTCGGCATTGCGCTGGTCACTATTGCAGTGCTGCTGCTGAGTACCGCGAAGTGATGCATCGTTGCGCCAACCAAGGTTGGCGCCTACCAGAACCACGGTTGGCGCCTTCCAGAGCGTGAGCGGCCGCAAGCAAGCGCCCCGGGGATGATCTCCCCGGGGCGTTGCTGTTTCTGAAGCACTCAGAAGCGTGCGGTGAAGTTCAGCCGCGTGGTGCGCCCCGGGCCCGGCATCAGGCTCATCGCCAGCGTGTCCATGTAGTAGGTGTTGCGCAGGTTGCTGACCACCAGCTCCACTTCGCTGCGCGGCGTGAACTGCCAGCGCGCATAGAAGTCATAGATCGCGGTCGGCAGGTAGATGTTCTGCAGGCCGGTCGAGCCGGTGGTGTTCCAGGGCTTGTCCAGTTCGTGGGTGGGGCCGCTGTTGTAGGTGCGGCGGATGCCGGTATCCAGTCGCTTGTCGAACAGGCGGAAGCCCAGCGTGCTGTGAATCGAGTACTTCGGTGGGTTCTGCGCGTTGACGAACGAGGTGCCGAAGCCGCCGTCCACGCAGTCCGGAGTGGTGTCCAGCTTGCTCCACTTCGCATAGGGGTCTTCGCGCAGGCGCTTGGCGGTGGCCGCATCGCAGGTACGCGCGCGCTGGTAGTAGCTGGCCGACAGGTCCAGGTAGGCGATGCCGGCGTCATAACCGGATTGCAGCTCATAGCCAGACACCGTGTAGTTGTCGACGTTGTCGACGTAGAACGCCCAGTTGCTGGAATCGAAGCGACGGGTGATCGCGTTGTCGATATCGTTCTTGAACCAGGCCACCTTGAACGCCAGGCGGTCACCGTCGCGCCAAAGGTCCTGCTTGAGCAGGCTGAAGCCGATGTCCCACGAGCGGTTCTTCTCCGGCTTCAGGTCAGCCACCGGTGCCGAGGTGCTGTTGCCCAGCGTCGACTCGAACAGGCTGGGCATCTTCCAGCCCTGCGCGTACTTCACGTAGAAGAACATGTCCTGGTCGAGGTTGAAGCGTGCTTCGGCATATGGCGCGAAGCCGTGGCCGGAGCGCCGGATCGCCGGCTTGTAGCCCCAGGCAGTGGGAATCTGCTTGGTATAGAAGCCGTTGGCGCCGCGCGGATCGGGAATGAAGCCGTCGAAATCGTAGGCCTGGCCCAGCGTGCTGTCGCCATAGGGCGTGGCGCGCAGCGAGTCGTAGGTGTAGTTGCCCTGTGCATCCGGGTACCACTCCTTGTACCAGCCCGGCAGCAGCTGGCCGCCCTTGCTCAGGCGCGCGAAGGTGTAGCGCAGGTCGCGCGATTCACTGACGAAGGCCACGCGGTTGCGGTCGCGGGTGCGGTAGTCGGTGAAGCGGCCGCCGGCAGTCAGCGACAGCCAGTCCCACGGCTGCCATTGCAGCGAGGCGACGACGCTGGCCTCGCGGCGCGTGCCCGAGCGCAGGTAGCGGTTGTTGTTGAAATCCACCGGCAGCACCGGTGAGTTGGGCGCGGTGTCCTCGTGCTGGAAGGAGGCGCCATAGCGCAGCGTCCAGTCGCCCAGATCATTGCTGAAGCGCGTGGTGTTGCTGCTGTCCACGCCCCAGCGCTGGGTCTTCACGTCCGACTGCAGTCCCGGGCCGTAGGTCTCGCCCAGCGTGTCGGGCATCTGGTCGTTGGGCACGTCCTTGAACAGCGGCGTGTTGGCGATGTTGCTGTTGAACATGCGGCTGGTGGCGGTGGTGAACCACAGCGTGCTGCTCAGGTCCAGCCACGGATGTGCCTCGGGCCGGTAGCGGTGGCGCAGCGAGGTGGCGTTGACCCGCATTTTTCCCGGCTCGAACTGGAACATGGTGTTGGCCTTGTCCACGTAGGTCACCCATTCGTTGGACTCGCCCACGCGTCCGATCGCCGACGGCATGATCTCGCCGAAGCTGGAGTTGAAGTAGCGGTGGCTCAGCTCCAACCGCTGGTCCGGGTTGGGCGTCCAGGTGAATTTCAGCAATGCCGATTCGTTGTCGGTATGCGTGTTGAGCACTTCATCGCCCGGATGGAAGAGCTTGGATACGGCCTGGCTGGACATGCCGGTACCGCCGCTGGACAGGTGCTGGTTGTCGTAGCGATGCGCACCGTTGCTGCCGGCGAAGAAGTTGCCCTGGCGGCGCCGCGCATAGGCCGCGACCAGCTGCCAGTCTTCGCCACGCTGGGCGAAGGCCACGCTGCCATTCCAGTCGCGCGGGTCGCGCAGGCTGTTGCGGTTGTCGCTGCCGCGCGCGATCTGCTTGAAGGTGCGGGTGCGGTCGATGCTGTTGTCGGCCACGCCGCCGCGCATGCGCAGGCCCCAGGTCTGGCCATCATCGAGGATGTCATCGACGTTCAACGTTTCCATGTAGACCACGCCGCCGATCGCGCTGGCGGCGTTGGCGGCCAGGCTCGGTCCCTTTTCAATGCTGACCGCACTGATCAGATCGGGATCGAGATAGCTGCGCTGCTGCACGCCGGCATAGCCGCGGTACACGTCGATGGCCTGCTGGCCGCCGTCGATGATCACCGGCACCCGGTTCTGGCCCTGCAGGCCGCGGATGTTGACGTCCAGCGCACCGCCGTTGCGAACGTCAGCGGTGTGCACGCCCACCGCACCGGCCAGCACGTCGCCGATCGACTGGCCGCGGAAGCGTTCCAGTTGCTGATGGTCCAGGTGCACGCGCGAGCCGCTGTCACGGTAGACCGCATCGGCATCGGCAAGCCCCCACGGTGAAGCGCCTTCGCTGGCCTGGCCAGCCACGCGCAGGGTGCCGATCTGGCGTACCCCGGCTTCAGCGGTGGGTGCCGCCTGCAGCACCACACCGCTGGCATCACGCTGGAAGGCCAGGCCGGTGCTGGCCAGCAGCTGCGCCAATGCGGCGTCAGCACCGCGCGTGGCCTGCATGCCGCTGCGGTCCGCTGGCAGATTGCGCCCGGCCCGCTCGACCAGGCCCTGACCGCGTTCGGCCAGCAGTCGGGCCTGTCGATCCCTGCCGATGCGCGCCTGACCCGAGGCCGCCCGAGGAGCGGCGTACAGGCCACGCGCGGAGCGAACGCCCGGGTGACGCGGCTGC
>NZ_JASJSQ010000045.1:7961-40071 GCF_030236855.1 Stenotrophomonas maltophilia group sp. Smal13 | reverse complement strand
TCTCCTTTGGGAACCGTGGGGGAAACGGGGTGGGGCCTGGTACGGGGTTACCGTGCCCCGGCGCTGTTCAGCTGCCGGACGGCAACCACAGCAGCAGCGCGGCGCCCAGCGCGATTCGGTAAAGCGCGAACGCGGTGAACTTGTGCGATTTGATGTAGCCCATCAGCCACTTCACTACGACGAAGCCGGTGACGGCCGCGGCAAGGAAGGCCACGCCCACCTCGGTCCAGTTCTCGCTGCCCAGCTGTCCGGCCTTGGCCATTTCCAGGAAGGTGTAGGCGCTGGCGGCGAACATGGTGGGAATGCCAACCAGGAACACGAACTCGGCGGCGGCCGCGCGGCGGCTCAGGCCCAGCAGCATGGCCAGGAAGATCGCCGAGGCCGAACGCGAGGTGCCGGGGAACACGCCGGCCACCACCTGCGCCAGGCCGACGCCGATCGCCACGGTCCAGGTCACCTGGTCGCGGTCGGGCAGGCGCGCGGTGTAGGCCTCCACCAGCAGCATCCAGATGCCACCGATGATCAGTGCCCAGGCCACCGGGCTGACCGTCTCGGGCAGCGACCAGCCGGCTTTGCGCACCACCAGGCCGACCACCGCGGTGACCAGGAAGGCCGCGCCCAGCTTGAAAACGTACTCGCGGTTCTCGCGCTGCCCGAAACCGGTGGCCAACTGCAGCAGGCGCTGGCGGAACACCAGTACCACCGCCACGATCGCGCCGGCCTGGATGACGATGTTGAAGAAGTCCGAACGGGCACCCAGCCAGTGCTGGGCGATGAGCAGGTGGCCGGTGCTGGAGATCGGCAGGAACTCGGTCAAGCCTTCGAGGATGCCCAGCAACAGGGCGGAGAGCAGGTCGGACATGGACGGTGCGGGCACGCGCGGCAGGAAGGAAGAAGGTCGAGAGGATAGACGATCACTGCCGCACCAAACGGGTGCGTCCGCTGTCGGCTGCACCCATTTGGTGCGCACGGTTCTGCACCGCTGCGGAGCGGCCTTTTTGAAATCAATGACTTGCAGCCTGCGAAAAGTTGGCACGGTCGTTGCTGTACCTCAGCAGGCATTCATCCCCATCCGAGGTCGTACCGATGTCCGTGGAAAACGTTGAGAAGCTGATCAAGGACAACCAGATCGAGTTCGTCGACCTGCGCTTTGTCGACATGCGTGGTGTTGAGCAGCACGTGACCTTCCCGGTCAGCATCGTTGAGCCGTCGCTGTTCGAAGAAGGCAAGATGTTCGATGGCAGCTCGATCGCCGGCTGGAAGGGCATCGCCGAATCGGACATGGTGCTGCTGCCGGATACCGCCAGCGCCTACGTCGACCCGTTCTACGCCGATCCGACCATCGTGATCAGCTGCGACATCCTCGACCCGGCCACCATGCAGCCGTATGGCCGTTGCCCGCGCGGCATCGCCAAGCGCGCCGAGGCCTACCTGAAGTCCTCCGGCATCGCCGAAACCGCGTTCTTCGGCCCGGAGCCGGAATTCTTCATCTTCGATTCGGTCCGCTTCGCCAATGAAATGGGCCACACCTTCTTCCAGGTCGACTCGGAAGAAGCGGCGTGGAACAGCGGCGCCAAGTACGACGGCGCCAACAGCGGCTACCGTCCGGGCGTGAAGGGCGGTTACTTCCCGGTGCCGCCGACCGACACCCTGCACGACCTGCGCGCCGAGATGTGCAAGACCCTGGAACAGGTCGGCATCGAAGTGGAAGTGCAGCACCACGAAGTGGCCACCGCCGGCCAGTGCGAGATCGGCACCAAGTTCAGCACCCTGGTGCAGAAGGCCGATGAACTGCTGCGCATGAAGTACGTGATCAAGAACGTCGCGCACCGCAACGGCAAGACCGTCACCTTCATGCCCAAGCCGATCGTCGGCGACAACGGCAGCGGCATGCACGTGCACCAGTCGCTGTCCAAGGGCGGCACCAACCTGTTCTCCGGTGACGGCTACGGCGGCCTGAGCCAGCTGGCGCTGTGGTACATCGGCGGCATCTTCAAGCACGCCAAGGCCATCAACGCCTTCGCCAACTCGGGCACCAACAGCTACAAGCGCCTGGTGCCGGGCTACGAAGCACCGGTGATGCTGGCCTACTCGGCCCGCAACCGTTCGGCTTCGTGCCGCATTCCGTGGGTGTCCAACCCGAAGGCACGCCGCATCGAAATGCGCTTCCCGGATCCGATCCAGTCCGGCTACCTCACCTTCACCGCGCTGATGATGGCCGGCCTGGACGGCATCAAGAACCAGATCGACCCGGGCGCACCGAGCGACAAGGACCTGTACGACCTGCCGCCGGAAGAAGAGAAGCTGATCCCGCAGGTCTGCTCCTCGCTGGACCAGGCGCTGGAAGCGCTGGACAAGGACCGCGAGTTCCTGAAGGCCGGCGGCGTGATGAGCGATGACTTCATCGACGGCTACATCGCGCTGAAGATGCAGGAAGTGACCAAGTTCCGCGCGGCCACCCACCCGCTGGAATACCAGCTGTACTACGCCAGCTGACCGGTGGCGATGGCGGTGGGCTTCCCCCTCCCACCCGCCGCCATCGCTTCCGTCTTCGCGGCTGGGGAGCCGCAGGGCGGGCCCCGGTCCGCCGTGGTAGAGCGGACCCCGACCCGCCGTGGCAGAGCGGGCCGCTGGCCCGCCGTGGTAGAGCGGACTGTTGGTCCGCTGAAACAGGGGCAAGAGAGACCGGATACGCGACCAGGGCCGCCCTCCCTCCCGCGTCGGTCGTGCAAGGAGAGAGGCACGGCCGTCCCGGCCCTGTACGTGTCCGGTGCAACAGCCACGGCCATCACCCTGATGGCCGCTGGTTGCCTGATGCCAACGCGCGCTGGCGCGCTGGCCCCATCCACCCTCGGGACATGCGCATGAAACTGATCTCCGCCATCATCCGGCCGTTCAAGCTCGACGAGGTCCGCGAGGCCCTCTCCGACGCAGGCGTGTCGGGCATCACCGTGACCGAAGTGAAAGGCTTCGGCCGCCAGAAGGGCCACACCGAGCTGTATCGCGGCGCCGAGTACGTCGTCGACTTCCTGCCCAAGATCAAGATCGAAACCGTGGTCACCGACGAGCGTGCCGACGCGGTGATCGAAGCGATCCAGTCGTCGGCAGGCACCGGCAAGATCGGTGACGGCAAGATCTTCGTCACCGCCGTCGAACAGGTCATCCGCATCCGCACCGGCGAAATCGGTGCCGACGCGCTGTAACCCCTTTCCGGAGACTCCCCCATGAAGATGCGCCTTCTCACCGGGTGGCAAGCCCGGTTCCACTTCGTGTGCCTGTTGATGCTGCTCAGCGCGCTGGCCGCCGGTGCGTGGCCGGGCAGTGCCCACGCTCAGGCCCAGATCTCGCCGCTGCCGAGCGAAAGCGTGGCGGTCGAACCGCTGCAGGATCCGGTCGCTGCGGCCGCCGCACCGGCCGCGGCTGAAGCCGCCGCGACCTACGACCATGGCGACGTGGCCTGGATGCTGACGTCCACCCTGCTGGTGCTGCTGATGGTGGTGCCGGGCCTGGCGTTGTTCTATGGCGGCCTGGTGCGTTCGAAGAACGTGCTGTCGGTGCTCAGCCAGATCCTGGTGGTGTTCTCGCTGGTGCTGCTGCTGTGGGTGGCCTATGGCTACAGCGCGGTGTTCAGCGCCGGCAACCCGTTCTTCGGCTCGTTCACCGAATTCGCCTTCCTCAAGGGCTTCACTCCGGAGTCGGTCGGCAACACCCCGATCAAGGGCCTGCCGGACTACCTGTTCGTCGCCTTCCAGTCGACGTTTGCTGGCATCACCACCGCGCTGATCGTCGGCGCGTTCGCCGAGCGCATCAAGTTCCGTGCGGTGCTGCTGTTCTCGGCGCTGTGGTTCACCCTCAGCTACATCCCGATGGCGCACATCGTCTGGGGTGGCGGCTACCTGGGTGAGATGGGCGCGATCGATTTCGCCGGTGGCACCGTGGTCCACATCAACGCCGGTGTGGCCGGTCTGGTCGCCGCGTGGTTCGTCGGCAAGCGCCTGGGCTATGGCCAGACCGCGCTGAAGCCGCACAACGTGCCGTTCACGTATATCGGCGCGATGCTGCTGTGGGTCGGCTGGTTCGGCTTCAACGCGGGTTCCGCCGCTGCCGCCGATACCGTCGCCTCGCTGGCCTTCCTCAATACCGTGCTGGCCACGGCCGCTGCCGTACTCGGTTGGACGCTGGTGGAAGCGATCAGCAAGGGCAAGCCGTCGGCACTGGGCGCGGCCTCGGGCGCAGTGGCCGGCCTGGTCGGCATCACCCCGGCCTGCGGCACCGTCGGCCCGCTCGGCGCGATCATCATCGGTTTCGTCGCCGGCGTGGTCTGCGTGTGGGGTGTGACTGGTTTGAAGCGCCTGCTGAAGGTGGACGACACCGCCGACGTGTTCGGTGTGCATGGTGTCGGCGGCATCGTCGGCGCGATTCTCACCGGTGTGTTCAGCGCGCAGTCGCTGGGCGGCACCAAGGCCGATCTGGATATCGCCCATCAGGTCTGGGTGCAGGTGGTCAGCGTCGGCTTGACCGTGGTCTGGTCGGCGGTAGTGACCACGCTGATCCTGCTGGTGGTGCGCAGCGTGGTCGGCCTGCGCGTGACCGAGGAAGCAGAGCGCACCGGCCTGGATGTGACCTCGCACGGCGAGTCCGCGTACGAGGCCTGAAGTAGCGGCCGAGCTGCTGCATTGATGTTGTGGGTGCCGACCGTTGGTCGGCACTTCTACTGCTCTGGTAGGTGCCAAGCTTGCTTGGCACTGGGTCTGGGTCTGCTCTGGTGGGTGCCGACCACTTGGTCGGCACGGCAGCATGCATCATCGCGCCTGATCGCGCACAATCGGGCCATGCACCCGATCCGCACCGCCCTGATGCTCTCGGCCTGCCTGCTGCTGGCCGCCTGTGCCTCCGCGCCGCAGGAAACCCGCAACCCGCTCGCCACCTGGGTGCCGTCGCCGAACCAGAACGCGCGCACGCCCGTCATCATCGTCATCCATCACACCGAGCAGAAGTCAGTCCAGCAGAGCCTGCGTACGTTGCGCACGGCCAACAGCGGTGGACCGGTCAGCGCGCACTACCTGATCGGTGCCGATGGCCATCGCTATCAGTTGGTTGCCGATGAGCGCCGCGCCTGGCACGCCGGCGCCGGGCGTTGGGGCACCATCACCGATCTCAACTCCGCCTCGATCGGCATCGAGCTCGACAACGATGGCCGCAGCCCGTTCAGTGCGGCGCAGATCGAATCGCTGATCGTGCTACTGCGCGATCTCACCACCCGGTTGAACATCCCACCGCGCCAGGTGATCGGCCATGCCGACCTGGCGCCGACGCGCAAGCAGGACCCGAGCCGGTTCTTCCCGTGGCAGCAGCTGGCCGAGGCCGGTTTCGGCGTCTGGCCGCGCGCGGCCGACGGCGCGGCGCCGGAAGGCTTCGACGCGTGGAATGCGCTGGCCCGCTTCGGCTATCCGCTCGACAACCGGGACGCCACCGTCGCCGCCTTCCACCGCCGCTTCCGTGGCCGCGACGACCTGCCGAAGACGCTGGATGCCGAAGACGCCCGCATCCTGCATTCCCTGCTGCTGCAGACGCCCTGATCCGGCGCATGAACGCTTGACCCCGCGCTGGGTTGCCGCCCAGCGGCCGGCACTCCACCATGGCGACATGATCGATTCCGCCACCTTCTTCAAGCGCAGGCACTGCATCCTGCTGGCAGCGGCCGTGCTCGCCGGCTGCTCCACCACCGCTCCCCGCACCGGAACCGAAGTGCCGACGCCGGTCACGCCGCCCGCGGCCACCTATGCCAAGGCCGCATGGAGTGCACTGCCACCGGTCTCCGACAGCGATCTGCAGGCCGGCTTCGTTGCGTGGCGCAGCAGCTGCACGCGCCTGAAGAACGATGCGGTCTGGGCAAAACCCTGCGCCACCGCCGCGACGGTTTCGGACAAGGACCCGGCGGCGATCCGCCAGTTCCTGCAGCGCGATTTGGATATCTATGCACTGCGTGCCGGCGGCCACCAGGCCGACGGGCTCATTACCGGCTACTACGAGCCGATCTACCCCGGCAGTCTTACCCGTACCGACAAGGCGACGGTGCCGGTATACGGCACGCCGGATGATCTGATCGTGGTGCAGTTGGAGAGCGTCTACCCGGAGCTGAAGGGCAAGCGTCTGCGCGGGCGCGTCGAGGGCAAGGTGCTCAAGCCCTATGACGACGCCGGCACCATCGCGGCCAAGGGCGCCAAGGCGCCGGTACTGGCCTGGCTGACCGACCCGATGGACCTGCAGCTGCTGCAGATCCAGGGGTCGGGCCGGGTGCGCCTGCCCGATGGCACGCAGGTGCGGCTGGCCTATGCGGAACAGAACGGCCACCCCTACCGCGCGATCGGTCGCTGGCTGGTCGACCAGGGCCAGCTGAAGAAAGAAGACGTCACCATGGACGCGATCCGCGCCTGGGCCCGGGCCAATCCCGCGCGCGTGCCGGAACTGCTGCGCAGCAACCCCAGCTACGTGTTCTTCGTGCGCAACCCGGACAGCCCGGAAGGCCCACGTGGTTCACTGAACGTGCCGCTCACCGCCGGCTACAGCGTCGCAGTGGATCGCAGCGTGGTGCCGCTGGGCAGCCTGCTGTGGCTGTCCACCACGCGCCCGGACGGCACCCCGGTGGTGCGCCCGGTGGCCGCGCAGGACACCGGCGGCGCCATTGCCGGTGAAGTGCGCGCCGACCTGTACTGGGGCAGCGGCGATGCCGCCGGCAAGCTGGCCGGCGACATGAAGCAGAAGGGCAACATCTGGATGCTGTGGCCGAAGGGCGTGGCGTTGCCTGCGTCGGCCCGGTGAAGCACTCACCTGCGCGCTGCGAGGTCGGGCGATAATGGCGCCATTCCGAACTTTCCGACCGCGCCTGCGGCCAGGACCTCTGCAATGACCTACGCAAAGCACAACGCAAAACCCGGCGCGAAATCCGCCGCGAAGAAGTACTACAAGCACTGGGCCGAATCGGGCCTGGGCAAGGGCAACGTGCTGATGGAAGCCCGTGGCGAGAAGATCGTGCGCCAGGTGGAGATCTACGGCACCAAGATGGTCTGGGCCGACGAGCATGCCCACAGCGATGACCGCTTCCTGCTGGCCGACCAGCCGGTGTCGTTCCTGGATTTCGACGAAGACGACGAAATCTCCGCGCGCGAATTCGAAAGTGCCTGGAAGAAGGCCCGGGAAGCTACCGGCTACCCGGTGTAAGCCACTGCTCCACCCCGTTTTTGTAGAGTCGAGCCATGCTCGACTGCTGTTTGCCAGGAGCAGTCGAGCATGGCTCGACTCCACATGGCAGACGTGCGTAATGTTATATGATTACATTTCATCTGCGCCCGTCCACCCCCATGAAAACCTCCACGCTGGTGGCCGCCCTCGCGGCGGCTCCGTTCGCCCCTGAAGCACTCGCACAATCGGCCGACGCCGCACTCACCCTCGGCAGGGTGCAGGTACACCAGCACGGGGAGGGCCAGCTGAGCGCACACCAGGTGCTGACCTCGGTGGACGTGCTGGGCGCGGACCAGATCGAAGACCGAAACGTCTCGCACAGCTGGGAACTGCTCGGGCAGATGCCCGGCATCCAGCTCACCGAAACCCGGCAGGGTGCCGAATCGGGCAAGGTCAGCTTCCGCGCCTTCAACGGTGAGGGCTACCTCAATGCCATCAAGACGCTGATCGATGGCATCCCCAGCAACGTCAACAGCGGCAACCAGCGCTTCATCGACATGCTGTTCCCGCTGGAAATCAGCTACATCGAAGTAGTGCGCGGTACCAACGATCCGCGCTATGGCTTGCACAACATCGGCGGCAACGTGAACTTCGGCACGCGCCAGGGCGGCAGCTATACCGATGCGCGGCTGGCCTACGGCAGCTACAACACCCGTGATGCGCAGCTGGCGGTAGGCCGTGAAGCCAATGGCGTCGCACAGAACTATTTCGTCGGCACCCAGGCCAGCGATGGCTACCGCGACCACGACACCTCGAAGAAATATTCGCTGGGCGGCAAGTGGTTCTACGGCTCGCTGGACGAGGGCCTGCGCGTGGGCCTGACCGCGCGTGCATACCACCACGAAGCCGAAGAACCCGGCTTCATGACCGCCGACGAACTGCGCACGCATCGCCGCGGCAGCGACCTGCGCAACGGCAACGATGGCGATGACCGCGACATGCGCCAGATTGCCGCGCACCTGGATATGAAACTGTCCGAGAGGCTCACCTTCGGCACGCGGCTCTATTACAACCGCTACGAAGACGACCGCCGCGTGACCTTCAGCGACCTGCCCACCGGCAACCTGCCGCGCCAGCGCCGCGTGTGGGATGAGCGGCAGACCGGCCTGCTCAGCACGCTCACCTGGCAGGCCAGCCCCGCGCTTACCGTCGAGGGCGGCTTGAACTACGAGCAGCAGGACAACAGCTACCTCCGCGATCGCTACGCCTACGCCGAACCCACCGACTTCAGCCGTGCCCCGGCACGGGTGCAGAACAACGACCGCCACAGCTTCGACAATTGGGGCGCCTACGTGCAGGCCATCTACCAGCCCGTCGAGGCGTGGAAGATCGTGCCGGCCTACCGTGTGGACCGCTTCAGTGGCCGTACCCACCTGATGAACGGCCTCAGCGCTCGGCTGCAGGATTACGGCAGCATCGGCCAGCCCAAACTGAGCGTCATCCACAGCCTGGGCGAGAACACCCACGTCTACGCAAACTGGGGCCGCACTTTCCAGGTGCTCACTGGATCCACCGCGCCGGCTTACCTCGCCCCGGGCCAGGCGCCGATGCATCCGTCCACCAACACCGGCATGGAGCTGGGCCTGAAGTTCCAGCCGTTCGCGGGCAGCCAGGCACGTCTGGCGGTATGGCAGCAGGATGCGGAAAACGAGGTGTCCAACATGCCGGCCACCGGTACCACGGTCACCTTGGGCAAGACCCGCCGACGCGGCGTGGATGCGCAGTTGAGCCTGCAGCTGGGCGACGACTGGACGGTATGGGCGTCGCACGCCTACCAGGAAGCGAAGATCACCCGCGACGACCGCGACGCCAGCATTTCCCTGCAGGGCCGCGAAGTGGCCGCCACCCCGCGATACATCAGCAACCTGGGGGCGGATTACCGCGCCAGCGACGCGCTTCGCCTCGGCCTGCAGGCACGCGCGCAGGGCGACTACTACCTTGAGGAGCGCAATGTGGCCGGAAAGTTCGGTGGCTTTGCCGTGCTCGACCTCAGCGCGGCCTACCAGATCAACCCACGCTGGAGCGTGGACCTGCAGCTGAAGAACGTTACCGGACGCCAGTACGCCTACGCCTGGTACGACAGCTTCTTCTGGGACAGCGCTCGCCCGATGTTTTCGCCGGCCCCTGGCCGTAGCGTGTTCGTCGGCCTCAATATGAAACTGTGACCCGCTCACGTATCCGGTAGTGGGCGAGCTTGCTCGCCCTGCGGCAGTGGTCAGGGCCCTTTCCTGACGGAAAGGGATCCGACCCCGGACCCGCGTTTTGCACTACATTGGTGCAATGTCCGACCCCGCACCCCCACCGTCCCTCGATGCCCTGGGCACGCCGTTGGCCTGGGCCGGGGCCGATGGCTGCATTGCCGGCTGCAACCCGGCCTTCGCCCGCTGGCTGGGCGTCAGCGTCCGGCGCCTGCTGGGGCGGCCGCTGGCTGCACTGGAAGTGCAGGGCGAAGCCCTGGCCCATTTCCTGGCCCGCGATGAGCGCGACAGCCTGCGCCTGAACCGGTTGGCGCTGGCGGTGCCCGGCGAGGCCCCGCGCTTCGCCGAGGGCTGGATGAGCCGCCGCGACGATGGCGGCTGGCTGCTGGAGGCGCATCCGGTCGATGAATTCCCCGGGCTGGACCCGACCCAGGCCCTGCCCAGCGCGCTCAGTGCGGCGCTGAAGGGACTGGCCCACGAGTTGCGCAACCCACTGGCCGGGCTGAAGGGCGCGGCCCAGCTGCTGGCCCGCCGCGCGGCCCAGCGCGATGCCAGCGAACGTGAGCTGATCGAATTGATCGGGTCCGAGATCGAGCGCCTCAACGGCCTGCTCGACCAGCTGCTGTCGCCGGCCCCGGCCGCACCGCATGCCGAACTGAACATCCATGCCGCGCTGGAACGCGTGCTGCGCCTGGCCGAGAACGAGGCCGGCTGGGCGGTACGGCTGCAGCGCGACTACGACCCCAGCATTCCCGAATTCCACGGCGACGCCGACCGCCTCACCCAGGCAGTGTGGAACCTGGTGCGCAACGCGATCCAGGCCGGCGCCGGCAACATCACCCTGCGTACCCGCGTAGAACACGGTGTACGCATCGCCGAGCAGCTGCACACGCTGGCGCTGCGCCTGGAGATTGCCGACGACGGCCGTGGCGTGCCCGAGGAGCTGGCCGAGCATCTGTTCCTGCCGCTGGTCAGTGGTCGCGCCGAGGGTACCGGGCTGGGCCTGGCACTGGCGCAGCAGGTCGCGCGCGAACACCGCGGTACGCTGACCTACCGCTCGCGCCCGGGCCATACCGTGTTCACCCTGCTGCTGCCGATCGGCAACGGCGCCGCCCCGGCCGAGGAGGCCCCACGCGATGTCTGAGTCCTCTTCGTCCCCGCAGCGCATCTGGGTGGTCGATGACGATCGGGCCGTGCGTTTCGTGCTGTGCACCGCGCTGCGCGAGGCGGGCTACCAGGTCGTCGATTTCGACAGCGCCGCCCCCGCCCTGCAGGCGTTGAGCGAAGGCCCGCCGCCGGCGTTGCTGTTCACCGATGTGCGCATGCCGGGTGACGATGGCCTGGTGCTGTTGGACAAGCTCAAGGCCGCGCTTCCGCAGCTGCCGGTGGTGGTGATGTCGGCCTACACCGACGTGGCCAGCACGGCCGGTGCGTTCCGCGGTGGCGCGCATGAATTCCTGTCCAAGCCGTTCGATCTGGACGACGCCGTGGCGCTGGCGCAGCGTGTGCTGCCGGCCGTTGCACCGGCACTGGCGGCGCCCACACCTGCGGCGGAAGCGCATGGCGACCAGCCACCGCAACTGGTGGGCGATACCCCGCCGATGCGTGCGCTGTTCCGTGCCATCGGCCGCCTGGCGCAGGCGCCGCTGGCGGTGCTGATCACCGGCGAAACCGGCACCGGCAAGGAGCTGGTGGCCAATGCGCTGCATCGCGAATCGCCGCGCGCGCAGGGGCCGTTCGTCGCGCTCAATACTGCTGCAATCCCGTCCGAGCTGCTGGAAAGCGAGTTGTTCGGCCACGAAGCCGGCGCCTTCACCGGTGCCCAGCGCCGCCATACCGGTCGCTTCGAGCAGGCCAACGGCGGCACCCTGTTCCTGGATGAGATCGGCGACATGCCGTTGCCGCTGCAGACCCGCCTGCTGCGCGTGCTGGCACAGGGCGAGTTCTTCCGCGTCGGTGGCCGCGAGTTGATCCGCGTCGACGTGCGGGTGATTGCCGCCACCCACCAGGATCTGGAAGGACTGGTCGCGCAGGGGAAGTTCCGTGCCGATCTGCTGCATCGCCTGGACGTGGTGCGCCTGCAGCTGCCACCGCTGCGCGAGCGTCGCGAGGACATCGCACAACTGGCAAGTACGTTCCTGGGCGCCGCCGCACGCAAGCTGGATACCCCGCCGAAGCGCCTGACCGCTGCCGCACTGCAGGCGCTGCGCGAACACGACTGGCCGGGCAACGTGCGCGAACTGGAAAACGTGTGCTGGCGGATGGCGGCGCTGGCCGCCGCTGACACCATTGGCGTGGCCGACGTCGATACCGCGCTCAACCGTACGCGCGGTCGTCGCAGCAGCACCACCAACGCCGATCCGGGGCAGTGGGAGGCACTGCTGGCCGAATGGGCACGCCGTCAGCTGGCCGAAGGCGTGGAAGGGCTGCACGCGCAGGTGCGTGCGCGGGTCGACCATGCCCTGCTGGAGGCCGCGCTGCAGATCACCCATGGCCGCCGTGCCGAAGCCGCGGCCCGCCTGGGCCTTGGCCGCAATACCCTTACCCGCAAGCTGGGCGCCGGGCGCCGTCGCGGGGGCCATTGAACGGTCCCTGCACGCGATCCTCGCGCCCGCTTGCCGAACCGTTGATCGTTCATGGACGATGCCGTCCGTAGTGTCACCTGCAAGGAGTCTTCGATGCGTCTGTCCTTTGCCATCCTGCCGTTGTCCGCCGCCGTGCTGCTGTCTGCCTGTGGCAGTGCGCCGAAGAAGGCCGAACCCACCCCGCCACCGCCGACCGTGGTCAGCGCCGCCAAGCAGGCCGAGGCCAATCTGTCGCCGGCCTCGGCCAGCATCGTCAGTGGCCGCATCGCGCTGATGGTGGAGCCCGGTGGCATCCACATCACCGGGCTGATCGGTGGCCTGCAGCCGATGCAGCAGGCCGGTTTCCACATCCACGAGCGCGGTGACTGCAGCGCGGTGGATGCCAGCAGTGCCGGCAATCACTTCAATCCCGGTGGCGCTGCGCATGGCCGCGCCGGCACCGGCAAGCACCACCTGGGCGACATGGACAATCTGCGTGCCGACGCCCAGGGCCGCGCCAACGTCGATATCCACCTCAAGGGCGTTACCCTTGGCGGAGGCGCCGCCACCGATATCGCCGGACGTGCACTGGTCGTGCATGCCAACGCCGACGACTATCGCAGCCAGCCCGCCGGCAATGCCGGCGTCCGCATCGCCTGTGGCGTGATCCGGGTTGTCCGCTGATCACTGCAGGCATCATCCAGGGAGAGATTCCATGCGTTTGATCCACACTTCGCTGTTTGCGGCCATCGCCGCGCTGGGCCTGGCGGCCTGCGGCCAGCAGCCGGCCGCTCCGCAGACTGAAACCCCGCCGGCCGCGCCGGCCGAGGGCGCAACCACTGAACCAGCCGCAGCACCGGCACCCGCTGCCGCCCCGGCGGCCGACGCCTCGGCCACCGCCGAGCTGGCACCGACCCAGGGCAACGAGGCCAAGGGCAGCGTCACCTTCAAGGTGGTTGACGGCAAGGTCCACGTGACCGGCCAGATCAGCGGCCTGAAGCCGGGCAGCGAGCACGGCTTCCACATCCACGAGAAGGGCGACTGCAGCGCGCCGGACGGCATGAGCGCCGGTGGCCACTTCAACCCGGGCAAGCAGGATCACGGCAGCGTGTCCGCCGATCCGCACCACGGTGGCGACATGCCCAACATCAAGGCCGACGACAAGGGCGTGGCCACCATCGACGGCCCGGTGTCGAGCAACGTCAACATCGGCAAGGGCGATGACTTCGACATCATCGGCCGCGGCCTGATCGTCCACGCCGATGCGGATGACTACAAGACCCAGCCGACCGGCAACGCCGGTGCGCGCCTGGCCTGCGCAGTGATCCAGAAGGCGCAGTAAGCCATCAGAAAACGCCGGCGCAAGCCGGCGTTTTTCTTTATCGGTAGTGCCGGCCGCTGGCCGGCAATCGCAGATCCGGAGGTCGCCGGCCAGCGGCCGGCACTACCAACACCCGCATCAGCGCGCCAGCAACTCGCGCGCGTCCTGCCCGGCCTCGCAGTGCACGAACAGCACCGGCACGCCGTGCGCTTCCAGCACCGCGGCCATCTGCCGCTGGCGCATCAGGAACTGCTCGTAGATGCCCTTCAGGCGGTCGCAGTCGTTCTTGCCGTGGTTGTAGTGCGCGCACCAGCCGGCCGGATCGAACAGCGCCATGCGTGCCTCGCCGTGCGTGTAGCGCAGCAGCGGCTCGGGCGCGGCGTTGAGCCATTCGTCCTCGCCCGGGGCCATGATCGCGGTCTCGATCAGCGGCCACAGCGCGGCCAGGCCTTGATTGTCGTACTGCATCGACATCATCGCGGCCAGATCATTCACGGTGAAATAGCGCGCATGCTCGATGCGGGCACCGAAGGTGTTCTGCGCCATCAACGCGGTATCGGCATGCGCCATGCCGTTGGCCAGCAGCGTGTCTTCCAGCGCCTCGGCCACTGCATTGGTCGTCGCCACGTCGCTGCCGGTCAGCAGGAACGGCACCACGCGCAGGCCACCGCCCACCAGGCTGGCATCGGCCTGGAACGGCAGCGGCACGTCACCGTTGGCATCGGTACCGAAGGCCAGCAGGCGCGGGCCCTGGTTACGGCCCGGGGCACGCATCTGCAGTTCTTCCAGGCGGCGATGGATCGGCCAGCCCGGGCGCAGTACTTCGGCCGGGTCGAAATGGGCGGCGGCGAACACCAGGTCCAGCTCGGCCACCTGCGGCACCAGCTTGGACAGGTCGCGGCCGACGCGATCGGCCAGTTCACCGGCCTGTTCGGCGCTGAGCACCGCCTGGCGGGGGATTTCGCCGCCGGCCAGTTCCAGGGCCAGCACGCCAAGGGCATTCATCGCGGGGTCGGGTTTGCTCATGGTTCCACGGTTGGCCCATCACAGGGCGGCAGCTACACTTGGCTCCATTATGCCTGCTCCGTCGTGCAGGCCATGTTGCAGACACCCTCATCCATGCCAGGTATCTCCATGCCCAACGCTCGTCCCGTCGCCATCCTCGGTGGCGTCCGCATTCCGTTCTGCCGCCAGAACACCGCGTATTCGGATGTCGGCAACCTCGGCATGTCGGTCCGTACGCTGGGCGCGCTGGTCGAACGTTTCGGCCTGCATGGCCAGCAGCTGGGTGAAGTGGCGATGGGTGCGGTGATCAAGCACTCCAGCGACTGGAACCTGGGCCGCGAAGCCACGCTGTCCTCCGGCCTGTCGCCGTTGACCCCGGGCATCACCCTGCAGCGTGCCTGCGGCACCTCGCTGGACAGCATCATCACGGTTGCCAACAAGATCGCGCTGGGCCAGATCGAATCGGGTATCGGTGGCGGTTCGGACACAACCTCCGACGTGCCGATCGTCTACGGCAAGAAGCTGCGCGCGCGCCTGCTGGCCGCCAACCGTGCCAAGAGCACTGGTGACAAGATCCGCGCGCTGACCGCTGGCTTCAAGTTCTCCGAGCTCAAGCCCGAGTTCCCGGGCGTGGCCGAGCCGCGCACCGGCAAGAGCATGGGTGACCACTGCGAGGACATGGCCAAGGAATGGAACATCTCGCGTGACTCGCAGGACGAGTGGGCGGTGTCGTCGCACAAGAAGCTGGCTGCTGCCTATGAGCGCGGTTTCTTCAACGACCTGATCGCACCGTTCCGTGGTGTCGAGCGTGACAACATCCTGCGCCCTGATACTTCGCTGGAGAAGCTGGCCACGCTGAAGCCGGCGTTCGACAAGGTCTCCGGCCGCGGCACGCTCACCGCCGCCAACTCCACGCCGCTGACCGACGGCGCCGCCGCCGTGCTGCTGGCCAGCGAAGAGTGGGCGCGTGCCCACGGCCATGAGCCGCAGGCCTATCTGCGTGACGCGCACGTCTCGGCGGTGGACTTCGTGCATGGCGAAGGCCTGCTGATGGCGCCGACCGTGGCCGTGCCGGAGATGCTCAAGCGCAACGGCCTGACCCTGCAGGACTTCGACATCTACGAGATCCACGAAGCTTTTGCCGCGCAGGTGCTGTGCACCCTGCGTGCGTGGGAGAGCGAGGATTACTGCCGCAATCGCCTGGGCCTGGATGCACCGCTGGGTCGCATCGACCCGGACAAGATCAACTTGCTGGGCTCGTCGCTGGCCACCGGCCACCCGTTCGCGGCGACTGGCGCACGCGTCATCGCCACCGCAGCCAAGCAGCTGGCCGAACGCGGCGGTGGCCGCGCGCTGGTGTCGATCTGCACCGCCGGCGGCATGGGCGTAGTGGCGATCGTCGAGCGCTGATCGCTGCGACCGCGCGCCAACCAAGGTTGGCGACTACCGGGAATGCGCGCTGGATCTGCTTTGGTAGATGCCGACCTTGGTCGGCCATGCGATGTCATCGTTCGGAAGATGTCAGAGCGCCAACCAAGGTTGGCGACTACCGGGTTCCACAGATGAAAACGCCGCCCAATGGGCGGCGTTTTTTCTGCTCCGGTGGGTGCCGACCGTTGGTCGGCACGCTTCACGGCAACCGTGGATTGCCGAATTCGTCGCGCTCTTCGTTGGCGTCATACACCGGCGGCTGCACCGTAACCGGCTGCTCCTCCACAGTGGCACGCAGCGGCGCTTCGGTGCCGCGCACCAGTTCCACGCTGTCCTCGCCACGCTGCAGTCGCAGCGCATTGGCCAGGCACTGCGCGGCCAGCGCGTGCTCGCCACGCTGTGCGAACAGCTCACCCAGTGCCTCCCACGCCGGGGCACCGGCGCCCGCGGCGATGGCCTCGTGCAGGAACGCATCGGCGGCATCCCACTGCTGCTGGGCCAGGGCCACGCGGCCCTGTGCCAGGCGCAGCGCAGCCGAGCTGTCGTGCACGTTGCGCCAGCGCGCGAGGTTGGCCTGACGCGTGGCCAGGCGCTCGGCCGGCAGGCGGCCATACAGCGCCACCAGTTCGTCATCCCAACGCTGGTCCAGTGCCTGTTCCAACGCCAGCAGCGCCGGTTCGTCCCAGTTCAACGCAACCGCACGGCTGGCATACGCACCGACCACATCCGGGGTCGGGCGCAGCGCCTTCGGCGTGGCTTCCCACTGCGCGGCCAGCGCATTGACGTCGGCCGCTTCCAGTAGTGCCTGTGCGGCCAGGCGTGCTTCCAGTTCGCTGTTGGCGTCGGCCGGCAGCACCTTGCTCTGGCGCAGTGCACCCAGCTGGCCATACGCCTCGTGGGCGCGGCCGGCCTGTGCCAGCGCTTCGGTACGCAGCCACAGGCCGCGCGGCGGCAGCGGCTGGATCGTCGCCACATCCAACGCGTTGATCGCATCCACCGGCAGATCGCGCGCCAGCAGCTGTTCGGCGCGTAGAAGCGCCTGCAGGGTGGCATCGCTCTCGCCCAGGCGCTGCAGCAGGGCTTCACCGGCGGGGCCGTCGGCACGTGCCTGCGCACTTCGCACGGCATTGGCCAGCGCCACCGCGCTCACTTCCGGATCCTTGGCGGCACCATCCAGCAGCTTTTCGGCACGCTGCCACTGGCCGTGCTCATAGGCCTGCAGGCCGTCGATCAGGCGCACCCGGCCCTGCTTGCGGCGGTAGCGGCCCCAAGCGCGGAACGGTGCTGCGATCAGGCTCCACAGCAGCCACAGCACCAGCACCGCGATCACCGACAGCAGTGCCACCTTGGGCAGGTTGCTGTGGTAGTCGTAGCCGCCGTAGCGCAGGGTCACTTCGCCGAAGCGGTTGAGGTCATCGGCGCCGAGCCATTGCGCGGCCACCACGCCGATGGCCACGGCCAGCAACAGCACGACCAGGGATTGCAGGGGTTTCATGGGGGATTACCTCCGGTCGGTCTGGGTGCGCAGTTGCTGCAGGGTGCTGCCAAGAACGCTGTTGCTGGCCTGCAGCGGAAGCTCGCGCAAGGCCTTCAGTTCAGCACGTTGCGCGCGCAGGGCCGGTGAATCCGGCCAACGCCGCTGTGCCCAGTGTTCCACGCGCGCCAACGCGGTATCGCGACCGGTGCGGTCGCCACGTTCGATTGCGGCACGCGCCAGGGTCAGTTCCAGCTGCAGCGCATCGTCGGCATTGCGGCGTTCGGCGGCGGTCAGCGGGCCATTCTGGCGGCTCGGGGTGATGTCCACGAACGGTGCCAGCGTGGCCTGCCACCAGGGCTTGCCGGCGCCGGGCGCGGTGCTACCCGTCACCTGCGAGGGCAGGCCCTGCAGGGCCTTGGCCAGGGCATCCAACCGCTGCAGCGATTGCACGCGCGGGCCGGTGCCCAGCGCATCCAGTGCATCGCGTTCCTGTACCAGGGCCTGGCGCAGGTTCAGGCCGTCGCTGTCGGGCAGATCGGCCAGCGCGGTGGCGGCCTGTGCATACAGGCGGCGTGCGCCTTCCACGTCGTCGGCGTAGTTCAGGCGCTGCGCCGCCTGGGTCAGCAGCAGTTCGGCCTCATCGCGCTGTACCGCCTGACGGCCCTGGTTGGCGCTGTCGGCCAGCTTGGCCAGGTTCTCTTCCAGCAGCGCACTGCGCTGGGAAAGGCCCAGCATCTCGTCGCGCAGCACGCGGTTGGTGGTCGCCGCATCCTGCAGGCGCTGGCTGGTTGCGCGCTGGTCGCGGCGCAATGCATCCAGCGTCGCCTGCAGGCCCTGCAGCTGTACGGCCGTGGTCTGCGCCTGCGCTTCCTGTTCGTTTTGTTGCTGCTGCCAGGCGTACCAGCCGGCATAGCCGCCCACGCCAAGCACGACCACCCCGGCCAGCGGCAGCAGCCAGCGCACGGGTCGACGGGGCGGGGAAACGGGCGGAGTCTCGTTCATGGGGCTTCCTTGTCGGCACCGTCGCCGGTCAGGTTCCGGCAGGCCGCGTTGTGCACAGCATCACTGTTGCCGACCACAGCGGCAAGCGTGACCCACGTCCCTGTTCAGTTCGCTGCCGGGACGGTGAGCGTGGCGTGTGCAGCCGCCACCAGCTGCGCGGTGGTGGGCCCGGCCGCGCGCACCACGCGCTGCAGCCCCAATGCGTGCGCCTGTTCGCCCAGCCGTTCGCTGGCCACGACGGCGGTGGCATGTGCCTGACAGCGTTGCTGCAATGCCGGCGGAAGCTGCTGCCAGAAATGCAGCAACGCCTCACCACTGCTGACCGCCAGCACCCACGGATACGCTGAATGCGCCAATCGAGCCAATGTGCGGGGCGACAGGCGCAGCAATCGGCGCTGGTAGACGTCGGCGCGTTCGATGCTGGCACCGGCCGCCTGCAGCTGCGCAGCAATCAGGCCGCGTCCGCCGGGGGCGGTCACCAGCCCGATGCGCAGGCCGCGTACGTCCGCCAGTACCGGCAGCGCCAGCAGGCCCTCGCTGTCCATCCGCTGCGGCGCATGCACCTCGGCGACACCCTGCGCCCGCAGCGCGCGCGCGGTGCCTTCGCCCACGGTCAGCCACGGGCTGCGTTGTGCCTCGGCCAGTGGCAACAGGGTGGCGGCTGCGGTAACGGCGGCCGGGCTGGTGAACACCACCCGATCGCAGTTCAGCGCGCGTTGCAGCTGGTGCACCACTGGCGTGCCGTTCAGGCGCTGCAGGCGCCAGGGTGGCAGGGCCAGCACATGCCCGCCCAGCCCAGCAACGGCGCGGCGCAGCGCGGAATTCTGGCCCTGCGGTCGCAGCGAAATGAAGGTCCAGCCCGGTTCGGAACCGGCGGCGCCAGTGGGTATCGTATGGTCGGCCATTGCCTGCATTATGCGGGCCCTTCGTTGTCGTGGTCCCTGCTCCGATGTCCGTTGATGCTCTGACTTCCTCGCTGGCCGCCCTGCAGGACGTGCTTGACTGCATGCCGGCGGTCCGCGCCATGCAGATCCAGCTCGACGGCTATGCCGATGGCGTGCTGCGCATCACCGCGCCGCTGGCCGCCAACGTCAACGACAAGGGCAACGCCTTCGGTGGCAGCCTGGCCTCGGTGCTGACCCTGTCCGGCTGGGCGCTGGTCAGCCTGCGCCTGCGCCTGGCCGGCCACGATGCCGAGGTCTACGTGGCCGACAGCAACCTGCGCTACCTGGCACCGGTCTACGAAGACCTGCACGCCCATGCCGAAGCGGCCGAGGCCACTGGCTGGGATGCCTTCCTGAACACCTTCCGCCAGCGCCGCAAGGCCCGCATCAGCATCATCGCCATCCAGCCCGGTGCCGATGGCAAGCCCGCCGCCGAGTTCAGCGGTCGCTTCGTTGCCTTCGCCAAAGGGTAGGATGGCAGGCTGACGTTCTGGGGAAACCACCGATGCGCCGCCTCATCCAGTTCCTGATGTGTTCCCTGCTGCTGGCCAGCGCCGTGGCTTCGGCAGACGACCTGAGCCGCAAGCAGCGCAAGCTGCTGGAAGAGACCCAGATCGCCTACGGCGCCACCATCCGCTGGGGCAGCATGGACGATGCCATCGGCTATCTGGACCCCAAGCTGCGCAAGGAAAAGCCGCCCACCGAGTTCGAGCTCAACCGCTACGCGCAGCTGCGCGTGTCGTCCTACCGCGAGCGCAGCAGCGCCGCGCTGGACGGGGGCCTGGTCGAGCGCCGGGTCGAAATCGGGGTGATCAACCAGAACACCCAGGCCGAACGCACCGTGGTGGTGGTTGAGCGCTGGCGCTGGGATGCCGAGGCCAAGCGCTGGTGGCAGACCGCCGGCCTGCCGGACCTGTGGAAGGGGCAGTGACGGGCCGCGTCCGGCTTGTGCGACAATCGGCGCCCGCTTAATCGACCCGTGACCTGAGTGAATTACGAAGAGTTGCTGGCCTTTGCAGGCCGAAACCCGATGCTGTCCGCGGCCCTGGTCGGCCTGACCGTGGCCATCATCGTCACCGAGATCCGCCGCCTGTTCCGGGGCTTCAAGGGCATCAAGCCCGCCGAACTGACCCAGCTGATCAACGCGGGTGGCACGGTGGTGGTCGACCTGTCGGCCAGCGGTGACTTCGAGAAGGGCCACATTGCCGGCAGCCGCAATGCCCAGGCCAGTGCCTTCGGCCCGGACAACAAGCTGGTGGCCAACGCCAAGCAGTCGCCGGTGGTGCTGGTGTGCCGCAGCGGCAACGCCTCGGAAACCGCCGCCAAGGCGCTGAAGAAGGCCGGCTTCGAAAAGGTCTACGTGCTCGACGGCGGCATTCCCGCCTGGCAGCAGGCCGAGCTGCCGCTGGTCAAGGGCCGCAACTGATTGCCGCAGGTGGCGGATCCGGCCTTGTATGGGCCTGATCCCGCCCCCATCGCAGTAGTTCGACCATCGTTTTCATTGCATTCACCTGGAGTTACTGGAAATGTCCGAAGAGATCACCAACGGCGCCGCTGCGCCGGTCGATGCCGCTACCGGCCCTGCTTTCACCGTCGAGAAGATCTACGTCAAGGACGTCTCCTTCGAGTCGCCGAACGCTCCGACCATCTTCAATGACCAGGTGCAGCCGGAACTGCAGCTCAACCTGAACCAGCAGGTGCAGCGCCTGGGCGAGAACGCCTTCGAAGTGGTGCTGGCCGTGACCCTGACCTGCCAGGCCGGTGAGCGCACCGCCTACGTGGCCGAAGTGAAGCAGGCCGGCGTGTTCGGCCTGGTCGGCCTGGACCCGCAGTCGATCGACGTGCTGCTCGGCACCCAGTGCCCGAACATCCTGTTCCCGTACGTGCGCCAGCTGATCAGCGACCTGATCCAGGCCGGCGGCTTCCCGCCGTTCTTCCTGCAGCCGATCAACTTCGAAGGCCTGTACGCAGAAACCCTGCGCCAGCGCCAGGAGCAGGGCGACGCACCGTCGCTGGCTGACTCCGAGCCGGCTGGCAACGCCTGATTCCTGCCGCGACGTCACGGATGAGCACTACCGCTGACAAGATCGCCGTGCTTGGCGCCGGTTCCTGGGGAACCGCGCTGGCCAGCCTGCTCGCACGGCACGGTCACCCGACCGTGCTGTGGGGGCGCGACGCTGCCGTGGTCGAGGCCATCGACCAGCGCCACGAGAACCCGCGCTACCTGCCGGGCATCCCGCTGCCGGACAGCCTGCGTGCCACCACCGACCTGGCGTCGGCAGTGGAGGGCGCCGCCTGGATCCTGGTGGTCACCCCGTCGCATGCCTTCGGTGAAACCGTGCGTGCGCTGGCGCCGCTGCGTCCGGCCGGTGCCGGCGTGGCCTGGGCCACCAAGGGCTTCGAACCTGGTTCGGGCCGCTTCCTGCATGAAGTGGCGCGCGAAGTGCTGGGTGAGGACGTGCCGCTGGCCGTCGTCACCGGTCCGTCGTTCGCCAAGGAAGTGACCCAGGGCCTGCCGACCGCGATCACCGTGCACGGCGACGTGCCCGAGTTCGCGCAGACGGTGGCCGAGGCGATGCATGGCCCGGCGTTCCGCGCCTACACCGGCGACGACATGGTCGGTGCCGAGCTGGGCGGCGCGATGAAGAACGTGCTGGCCGTGGCTACCGGTGTGGCCGACGGCATGCAGCTGGGCCTCAACGCCCGTGCCGGCCTGATCACCCGTGGCCTCAACGAGATGCTGCGCCTGGCCGCGGCGATCGGCGCCAAGCCGGAAACGCTGATGGGCCTGGCGGGCCTGGGCGATCTGGTGCTGACCTGCACCGGCGACCTGTCGCGCAACCGCCGCCTGGGCCTGGCCCTGGGCCGTGGCCAGACGCTGCAGGATGCCGTGCGCGAAATCGGCCAGGTGGTCGAGTCGGTGCAGACCGCCGACGAAGTGATGCGACAGGCACGCCGTCATGGGATCGACCTGCCGATCTCGGACCGCGTGCGTGCCGTGCTGCACGGCGAGCAGACGCCTGAGGAAGGCCTGCGCGCGCTGCTGGCGCGGGAACAGAAACCGGAGTATCCGGACACGCTGTTCAAGTGAATCGAAAAACCCCGGCTACGTGCCGGGGTTTTTTTATGTGTGTGGCCCATCCACGCATGGCGTGGATCTACTCCGGAATCCGCTTCTGGTAGCAGCCAACCTTGGTTGGCGCCCGGTAGCGCCGGGCCATGCCCGGCGGAATCCATCACCGCGCCCGCGGCGGTGCGTTGCCGTTGTCCATGTCCGAGAAGATCAACCACGGCCCGTCGCCCACGCGCTTCAGCGTCAGCGTGAACTTGCCGGTGTCCCCCACGTTGTTGCCGTAGGTGTAGGCACCGATGATGTAGCCGACGTTCCCCTCCACCGCGTACGCCAACGCACGCAGCCGCAACGGGCTGCCGCCCTGGCCGGCATACGCGGCTTCGATCGCGCTGCGCCCGCGCACCGGTAGCTGGTTGCTCTGCAGCACAAAACCATTCTCGGCGAACAGCGCAGCCAGCGCCCTGGCATCGCCCGTGCGCCACGCCTGCTCGTAGTCGCGCAGCACGCGGTCCAGCGGCGCGGGCAGGGCCGCATCAGGAAGAGGCTGTGCAGGTTTCGCGCCTTCAGCATCGTGGGCGATGGCCGGCGATGCCAGCAGCAGGGCACTGCAGAAGATCACGGCGAGTCGTGTGCGGGCCATGCGTCCGGCTCCAGGCGATGACGGGAACGTGCGAACGCATCCTAGCGCGCTGCTGGTTAGAATCACGCAGGCGCCCGCGCGGCGGCATGCACCGCAGATCAGACAAGGACAAGGAATGAAGATTCGAATCACAGGGATGGCACTGACGGTCGCACTGCTGGCCGCCTGCGGACAGGCACCAGCGCCGGATGCAGCACCGACCGCACCGGCACCAACCACCGAAGCACCTGCGGCCACGGCAACGGTGGTCGAGCAGGCGCCGTCCATCGAAGACGGCGTAGACCCTTCGGTGTGGGACAACGAAGGCGAACCGGAAGACCCGAGCACCGGCGGAGAACTCACCTGTGCGGACAACCCGCTGGCGACGCATTTCTTCACCCTGGTGGGCGGTAACACCGTGGACGACTGCGGCCGCAAGGACCCGAAGGTGCTGGCCGCGTTCAACGCCCTGATGAAGAACACAGCCGCGGCCGAATCTGCTGACAAGGAGATTCCGTCGCTGCGCGAACGCCTGTTGAGCGGGCCCAGCGGGCCCGGCGAGCTGGTGGTGCTGCAGGGCGAGCCATGGTGGTTCTACACCGCCTGCCAGGCCCACGACTGCCCCGGCACCGCATTGGCGATGCTGTACTCGCCCGATCAGTCGAAGATGGTCGGCCGCCTTACCGCGCGCTGCAGAATCTGGTGGCTGGGTGAACCCAGCGACGAGCAGCGCGCGCTGATCGAGCGCGAGCAGCCGGTGGACAAAGCGATGCTGAAGGAAGAAGGCGAGTCCTGCGAGTAATCGGTGGTGACGCCGGATGATGTTCCGGCGGCCGCATCATGCCGGTGAAAGCTGCCTCACCATGTCGGCGATGATCACGTGGACCAGTGTTCTCAGGAAATGCACTTCGCCTTCCAGGGTTGGGCCGATGTCGAAAAGTGTCGACCATTGCTGGTTTTCCTGCAGCACCAGCGCGTAAAGCGCCTGGGCTTCGCTCGTGATGCGGTCGATCTGATGGCGCAGCTGCCGGGTGGCAGCCGGCCTTCCCAGGCCCAGCGCTTCACCGGCAGAAACCAGATGCTCGAAACGAAGGTCGTGGAAGCGCGCGACACCGAGAATGGGCCACGACAGTTCCGAGCGTTCTGGCCAACGTGCGCCCTCGTCGGCATACGCGCGGGTCTCGTAATATGCGGTGGACAGCAGGTCGTAGTGGGGGGCCAGTTCGATGCCCCTGCTGTCGACCAGGAAGCTCAGGTTCTTCAGGTGCGCATCGTTGTTGCCGGTGAGTACATTGAAGATCAACCAGTCGAACAGGCGGACGCGCGTCTTGAGCTTGCTTCTGCATTGCTCGATGATGACCTTCAGGGTGTCGATGCTGCCGAGCGTGTACTTGAACTGCCGGTCGAGGTTGAGCAGCTGGCAGGCGTCGATGGCATGACGGCGATGGATGGCATCGGCGGTGATTTCGCGATCAAAGCGCTCGATGATGAAGACCGGCTCCGGTACGTAGCGGCGCTCGATCTTCGGCACCTGCAGCCCCATGCGCTGTGCAAGGCGCATCACGAACCACTCGTTGGCCACGCTGTGGGGATAACTGCTGCTGGTGCTGTCAGGCTTGAGGATGTGGGTCGAGGGCTCGGCGCCCAGAGGTTGGTAGAGTTCTCCCCCTGTCTCGATGATTGCCAGCTTGTGCTGGGCACCTGCCAGTGACATGCGCTTGGCGGCACCCGCCGCAAGCGACGTGCGTGGCAGGCCTTGGATACGCGTGGAGAGTTCCGCATCGGGCAGTGGTTTTCTGCCGCCGGGTGGCAGGCGCTGGCCTGGAGGCAGCAGCGTCAACGAGCCTGCCGATTCCGCGCCATAGGCGGCCAGCAATGCGAACGCGTCCGCGCCATCCACCCTGGCATCGGTTGCCATCAGCGTGCGTTGCTGCTCTTCCGGCAGCAGATTGTCGAAGTACCACTGCACGGGGCGTTGGCTGGAGCCATCGAGGATGGCGGTGTCTTGCAGTGGCAACGCAGGCGCCAGTGGAAACCGATGTGCGCTGCCGAGCCACTCCGGCGCATAGGTGAAGCGCCACAGGTTTGCTGCTTCGGTCAGGCGGCCCACCGGCGCTTCGTCGATGCTGACCTGCAGTTCGCGTGGTGGAAGCGGATAGTGCAGTCCAGACAGGACGGTCGTTGTAATGACGTCCTTGAGATCGATACGGGGGGCGCTCATGGCACCTTCCCGTTGGCACGTTTGGCCAGCAGGGCCATCGCTTCGTCCGGCACGTCGATTTCGACATGCAGCCCCAGCTCGTCAAGCACGGTGAACAACTTGCCCCATTGCACCGTGGTACCGCCGCGTTCGACCTTGGCCAGGAAATTCTCGCTGACCCCGATGCCTTCGGCGGTTGCATCCTGGCGCAGTCCCTGATGCTTGCGGGCGGCTCTCACCAGTGGTCCCAAGGCCTCAGCCTTCTCAAGCCTGATCTTCAATGGGAACTCCCCCAGCAGAGCCTGACGCTCTGGATTCGACCCATCGTCTATACCATAGAATCCTCACTGCAGTGAGGATTCTTCGCGCAAAACCCTGGATTCCTTAGAATCCTTTCGATCTTGAGGATTTTTTCGCAAAAGAGCTGGATGCAAGAAAATCCTCATTGAAATAAGGATTTATCTGCAAAGGCGTCCAGCCTCCAAAAATCCTCATGAACTCAAGGATTCTTTGACGCCGTGAGAGAGCGATGCCTCATCCGGTCCATATGGGCAGCGCCACGAGGGGGGACGTCCGCGATGAGTGGGGTCCAGGTGGGGCCTGCCAGGAGCGCACCCGGGAACCTCTACCTGCAGCGCAGGCTCGCATCGTCAACAGGCCGCAGGCAAAGCGTCTGTTACTTGCTCGCGCGCCGCGCGCCTTTCTCGTCTTCGTCCTTTGCATCGCCCCGGCTCTGCGCGAACTCCGGGAACGTCTTCGCGATCGAATCCTTGTCCGGAAGGATGTAGAACACGCCGCCCTTCTCGAACGTGGATTGCACGATCTGCTCGTAGAACGCAGGCGTGACGTTGATGCAGCCGTGCGTAACGCGGTTGTCGTCCGGCGAAGGTGATGCCAGCCGTTCGGCGCGCTTCTCTTTCGGAGTGCCTGGCGGCAGCGGGTGCATCGAAACGGCGGAATCGTAGTCCACCCACAGCACGCGACCGGCATCGTCGGAGGGGCCGTAGCCACCAATGAAACGGCCCGCCGGGGTAGTGCGGTCATGGCCTGGAATCGCACTCAGCGCGAGCTTGGCAACGCCGGGTGCGGAGTGATCGCCGATGGCCGAACCGAACAGCGCCGGTGCGGCACCGCGCAGCTTGCCGTCTCCACCGAAGACCAGTACCTGCGCAGCCGCCTTGTCCATGATCGCGAACGGATAACCCTGGTTGTCCTTGCTGGCGACTACCCAGCCGGCCAGTTCGATCACCGTCTCGGACACGCTCTGGTCAGCGGGCAGTTCATCGATTGCGGCGACCGGGGGTGCAGGTGCGCCCTTGTCCCTGGCGTTGGCTACGCCGCTGCACGCAACGGCCAGCGCCATGGCCAGTGCGGCATGGAGGGCGCGGCGCGCAGGGGAGGAGGAGGTACGAATGGGACGGCTCCTTGCAGTGCAATCTTGGTGGAAGGATGCCAGTGGCCGGTCAAGGCCACTGGTTCCCGATACAGAGATGGATCAGTTCAAACGGTGAGGGAGGATCAGCCGCGCGGCTTGCGGCCCGCTGGTGCCCTTTCAAGCTGCTGCACGCGACCTTCGATCTGGTCCAGACGCTGGTTGGCCTGCTGCGCCGACTGGTTGGCGGACTCGGCACTCTGGGCGGCGCCCTGCACCTTTACATCGAGCTGGTCGAGACGCGAGTTGATCGTTGCAAACTCGTTCTTGTAAGAGGCGCAAGCGCCAAGGCTCACTGTGGCGATGAGCGCCACGCTGAGTGCACGGGCCATCTTCATGTGTTGCGAGGTCAGTTTCATTCCACTCCCTCCTTCGTCTGGGGAAGCTGGAATATAGCGGCGTTTGTTCCCGGCGCTACCAAGCGCTTTCAGCTGGAATTTGAGTACGTGGATGGGCTGTGAAGGCCTGTAAATCAACGAACCTTAACAAGCGGGATCAAGCGAGCTGATCTGCACCGGCGTATCGCCTTGTGCCTGTTCAATATCACCCATTCACCTGCATGAAGCCGGCATCACGGCATGTGCGTCTGTGTGCTTTCGCCTGCTCCGCACGCAGGCTGCCATCCACTTGCTTCCAGCAGCGCTGCAGCGTTTCCAGGCTGGACATCCAGCAGTTCGGCGATGGCGTTGGGCGTGTCGGGCGCGCGCGCAACATAGGCGTGGGCAATGCGGTAGCCGATCCAGTAGCCGAGATCTCCGCGGCGCGTATCGTCGCCGGGGCCGTTGTACAGCCACCTCGAAAGATCGGTACCCATGCTGTCCTGCAGGAACGCGCGCTCCAGCGCACACTCGCGACCCTGCGCCCAACGCTGCAGATGCGCGTTGGCCGGTTGCCCGGAGATCCGTTCGGCCACGTATTCGGCGCCGCCTTCCAGCAGCGTCTGATAGAGCAGGGTGGGCTGCTCGACATCAACGCGTGCGCCGGGCTGTTGCACGTGCACGTACTCATGGGCGATCAGGTGCACGAAGCGGTCGCTTGCATCGGCCTGCATCCAGTCGGCATTGCACAGCGCTTCCAGTCCGATGACCACACCTGCTTCGGTGGTAACGCCACCACTGTTGCCGCGGCCCACCAGTACGGTGACCGGAGGAAAGCGCGCAGATGGCAACAGGGCGCCGAGCTGATCGACGGCAGCGGCGACGCGCGTGCGGATCGATGGCAATGCGGCCGCGCAGGTTCTCGCTTTCGCAAACAATGCCGGCTTGTCCTGGATGGCCCTGGCCAGCCGCTCCATCGAGCCGACACGGCTGTCGGTGAAGCTGCGCAGGGCATCCGTACCCGCATCCAGATAGCCGTGCTGCAGATCATCGGCGCTTGGGCGCCCATGGTTGGCGTCCAGCACCTTGAAGAAGCGCGTGACATCGTCTGTCTGTACGACGATGTGCCCGGCAGGACCGACACGCTCAGCCGCCTGTGCCTGCAGCAGCGCGATCGGCGAGGCGATCAGGATCAGTGCCCGCATCAAGCATCGAGCGTGATGCGCGTAAGAGGCCGACAGCAATGCCATGCGGAGTTCCCTGAACGCCAGCCTTATTTATACACCAGTCAGTTCAATATTCAGGGTTGATTAGACCCCCTAACGGATAATTCACACCTGTCGACCGCCTCCTCTCTCTCCCCCTCCCGGGAGGCGGTCGACGAAACCAAAATAATTAAAGGTGTGTCCCGATGAACAAGAATTCGCTGCTTGCCCTGGGTCTTCTGGCTGCTCTGCCGTTCGCTGCATCGGCAACCGATGGCCTGTCGTACAACTACGTTGAAGGCGGCTACGTGAACACCGATGCCAAGGGCGGCGACGCCGATGGCTGGAAGGTGAAGGGTTCCGTTGCGGTGCACCCGAACTTCCACGTCTTTGGCGACTACAGCGCCCAGGAAACCGACAAGTTCAAGAATGACGTCGACCAGTGGCGCCTGGGTGTCGGCTACAACTACGGCATCGCACCGAACACCGACCTGGTGGCCCGTGTTGCGTACCAGAAGTACGACGAGAAGCGCGGCCTGGACTTCAACGGCTACTCCACCGAAGTGGGCGTGCGCACCGCGTTCAACCCGTACGTGGAAGGCTACGTGATGGCCGGCTACGAAGATTTCAGCAAGAAGCACGGCTACAACCCGGACGGCGAGTTCTACAGCCGCGTCGGCGCCACCGCCAAGTTCAACCAGAACTGGGGCCTGAGTGGCGAAGTGAAGCTGGCCAAGGCCGGCGACCGCGAGTGGTTCGTGGGCCCGCGCTTCACCTGGTAACAAACGCCTGTCGTTAGTGCGTGTTGTGCTGGCGTGTGACTCTCTCTCTCTCCCACACGCCAACCGAAGCCCGGCCTCGCGCCGGGCTTCACTTTTATGGGCCCTGTGGCGCCACAATGCGGCATGGGCGACCCTTCCTCCCTCGCAGGTACTGGCATGGCCTACCAGGAGCATCTGGCGCCTGCGCCGCTGCGCGGCCACTTCGGCCAGCTGTGGCAGAGCCAGCTCCCTGCCGATGCCGATGGGCACATCACCGTATTGCCCGATGGCTGCGTGGATATCCTCTGGCGCGACGGCGCGCTGTTCGTGGTCGGCCCGGATCGGGTGGCTGCACATCCGGCACTGGCACCCGGTGCACAGGTACTGGGTGCGCGCTTTCGTCCCGGCCAGGCGTTGGCCGCGCTGGGACTGCCACTGGCCGGCATCATTGGACAGGCGGTGCCGTTGGCCGATCTGAAGGGCGGATGGGCCACAGCAGCCGCTGCTTCCATTGGCGATACCGCGCCGGCTCAACGATTGCAGCGGATGGCGCAGTGCCTGCAACAGCACATGGGCGCGGCGGCCCTCGACGTGCAGGCGCAACGGGCTCATGTGTTGTTCCACGCGCTTGGCCGTGGCCAAGCTACGCTGGACGAGCTGGCGGCAGGCTTGAACCTGAGCCCGCGCAGCCTGCGCCGTTTCAGCCAGTCGCAGTTCGGCTACGGCGCCAAGACGCTGGAGCGCATCCTGCGCCTGCAGCGCTTTCTTCGCCATAGCCGCGCGCTGCCGCAGCACTCGTTGGCGATGCTGGCCGCTGATGCCGGCTATGCCGACCAGGCCCACCTCAGCCGTGAGGCGCGCGAGCTTGCCAGCATGACCGCACGGCAGCTGCGCCTGGAATGGGGCCGATGATGGCCGTTTTGTTCAAGACCGCCGTGCCGCGCTGATCGAAGCTGGGGCCCCCACCCAGGAGTTACGCCATGAGCCACGCCGCACCCCGCAATGCCGAGCGCCGCATCGACAACATCGAATTCAACGTCGCCGACATCGCCCGCAGCAAGCGCTTCTACGGCGAGGTATTCGGCTGGAAATTCACGGACTACGGCCCGGCCTACACCGAGTTCGACGACGGCCGCCTGAAAGGCGGCTTCGTGTCCGACACACCGGTACGTGCGCAGGGCGGCCCACTGGTGATTCTCTACTGCGCGGACCTTGCCGACGCCCAGCAGCGCGTGATTGCCGCCGGTGGCGAGGTGGTGCAGGCGGTATTCGCCTTCCCCGGTGGCCGCCGCTTCCACTTCCGCGATCTGGATGGCTACGAGTTGGCGGTCTGGAGTGATATGGATTGAGGTCTTCGTACCTTCGCCGGTGGACGGAACGAGAACCGCTCCGTCCCCGGTCAGGCGGTTCCGCTATGATCGCCAGCACATCGCCACACGCGATGCGCCCGCCTCAAGCCAGCAGGAACCGCCGTGAACTCCCAGCCCGCACCGATCACCGCCCTCAACCACACGCTCGACAACGAGCCGCAGCAGATCACCGCGCCGCTCACCCATTCGGCGGCGTTCCTGGTGCTGAAAGTGAAGGATGACGAGGCGTCGATCGCCAAGGCACGCGAGGTGCTGGCCAGCACCGATGACCTGATCAAGAACACTGCCATCCGTGAAATCGAGCGCACCTTCACCTGCAATGTGGCCATTGGTCACCGCGTGTGGCAGACGTTGGTGGGCACCACGCCGCCGCGTGAACTGAAGCCGTTCCGCGAGATCAAGGGCGCGACCCACACCGCGGTGTCCACGCCGGGTGACCTGCTGTACCACATCCGTGCGCGCACCATGGACCTGATCGTGGCATTCGAGCGCAACCTGCTGATAGCGTTCGGCGATGCGGTGGAAACGGTCGATGATGTGGCCGGCTTCCGTTATTTCGATGGCCGTGACCTGCTCGACTTCGTCGACGGCACCGCCAATCCGGAAGGGCTGTCGTTGCCGGAAGCCACCATCGTGGGCGATGAAGATCCGGAGCATGCCGGTGGCAGCTACGTCGTGGTGCAGAAGTACCTGCACAATCTTGATGCCTGGCGCGCGCAGAAGACCGAGGCGCAGGAAGCGATCATCGGCCGCACCAAGCACGACAACATCGAGCTGGACGATGCACCGGCCGATGCACAGAAATCGCACAAGACCCTGTGCACCATCGAGGACGCCGACGGCGAGCACGAGATCCTGCGTGACAACATGCCGTTCGCCAACCCGGGCCGTGGCGAATACGGCACCTACTTCATCGGCTATACCCGCCGCCTGTGGGTGATCGAAAAGATGCTCGAGCGCATGTTCATCGGCAATCCCGCGCCGCTGCATGACCGCATCCTCGACTTCTCCACCGCCACCACCGGCGTGACCTTCTTCGCGCCCTCGCGCAAGGTGCTGGCCGATCTGGGCGATTGATCGCGCCGGGCAGTGCCGACCGCCATCTGCCTGTCATCCAACGCGCCGACCATCAGCCGTTGGATGAGAGCGCAGGGGCGGGCGATGGCGATGGCAAGGAACACAACCGGCGCACGCCGCTGGTGGCGGCTGTTGGCCGCGCTGTTCGGTGCGCTCGCACTTGGTAGTGCCAGCGTTTCCGCGCAGGAGGCTCCCGCACACTGGATGGCCTATGCCGCCGCCGTGGGTGGCCAGCTGCAGCAGCGCCTGCAGCAGGAGCAGGACCCGCAGGCGCAGCGCGTGCTGGAATGGATGCAGGCACACCCGGATACGCCGACGCCGTTGCCGGTGAGCGTGTGGATCGCGGCGGATGGCCGCATTTCGAAACTCGAATTCGACAGCCTGGGCGACGCCCAGATCGACGCCGACCTGCGCGCGACATTGCAGTCCGCGCCGGTGCAGGCCGCGCCACCGGCCGACATGCGCCAGCCGCTGCGGCTGGGCCTGCTGCTTACCCAGTAGATCCACGCCATGCGTGGATGGGCCTGGTAGATGCCGACCTTGGTCGGCAGGCGTGCGCCAACCAAGTTGGCGACTACCGGTAGCCCCAGGCCACGCATGGCGTGGCTCTACTGATCTTGCGGGTGCAGTAGATTAAGGCCCTGCGTGGATGTGTTGGGTAGATGCCGACCTTGGTCGGCAGGCGTGCGCCAACCAAGGTTGGCGACTACCGGTAGCCCCAAGCCACGCATGGCGTGGCGCTACTGATCTTGCGGGTGCAGTAGATTCAGGGCCTGCGTGGATGTGTTGGGTAGATGCCGACCTTGGTCGGCAGGCGTGCGCCAACCAAGGTTGGCGACTACCGGTAGCCCCAAGCCACGCATGGCGTGGCG
>NZ_JASJSQ010000045.1:0-7862 GCF_030236855.1 Stenotrophomonas maltophilia group sp. Smal13 | reverse complement strand
AGATGCCGACCTTGGTCGGCAGGTGTGCGCCAACCAAGGTTGGCGACTACCGGTAAGCCCCGGCCACGCATGGCGTGGCGCTACTGCGTTGCTACCTGTGGTTCACGGGCTGCCGTGCTCCATGCGCGCAGGCCGAACACGGCCAGGCCGAGGAAGAACACGTACAGCGCGGCGGTCACGTGCAGCGACTTGAACAGGTAGGCACCCACGTAGACCACGTCCACCGCGATCCACACCCACCAGCAGGCCACGTGGCGGCGCGCCTGCCACCACTGGCCGACCAGGCTCAGCGCGGTCAGCATCGCGTCCAGCCACGGCAGCGCGGCATCGGTGAAGGTGTGCATGGCCGCACCCAGCGCCACGCCGCCGCACAGGCCGATGGCCAGGTCGCGCAGCAGCTTGCCGCGCGCCAGTGGCACGATGCGGACGCTGCCCTCGTCGGCGGCGTGCTGCCGCCAGTTGAGCCAGCCGTAGACCAGGAAGCCACCGAAGGCGACCTGCAGCAGGGTGTCCGAGTACAGCTTGGCCTCGGCGAAGACCAGCCCGTACAGCGTCACCGACAGCAGGCCGACCGGCCACGCCACCAGCCGGCGCTTGGCCATCAGCCAGACGCCGAGGATGCTGCACAGCGCGGCGGTCCACTCGAGCATGACGCCGCTCACAGCGCGAACGTCACCGACAGGCGGGCCTGTCGCGGTGCGCCGGGGAACAGGTAGTAGTCACCGCCGCTGCTGCCGGTGTCGCGCCAGTAGAAGCGGTTGAACACGTTGTCCACCGACAGGTTCCAGGTCACCGCACGTTCGTGCAGGCGATGCTGGAAGCGCAGGCCGGCATCGAACACCGAGTAGTCCGGTGCGCGCACACCACCATCGGCGCGGGCGACGTTGGCGCCTGCATAGCGCCAGCCACCGGTCACATCCAGGCCCTGCACGAACGGCAGCGCGTAGGCCACGTGCACGCTGGCGCGCACCTTCGGCACGTTCACCAGCTGATGGCCTTCATAGGCCGGCGTGCCGGTGTCGCGCGCGCGTGCCTGCAGCATGCTGGCGCTGGCCACGATCTGCAGCGCATCGGTCAGCTGGCCATTGGCGGTCAACTCCAGGCCGGTGTGGGTCTGCGTGCCTTCCTCGACGAAGGTGTAGCCGACGTCGCTGTTGTCCGGCCTGGCGTACTGGTACGGCTGCGAAATGCGGAACACGGCTGCGCCCAGCGTCAGTGCTTCGACCGGCACGTACTTCACGCCCACTTCCAGCTGCCGCGACTGCACCGACGGCAGGAAGGTGTCGGCGTTGCTGGTCCAGAACGGCGCTTCCTGGCCCAGCGAGATGCCGCGCACGTAGCTGGCATAGGCGTTGAGCTGGTCGGTAGCCTTCCACACCACGGCGGTCTGCGGCAGGAAACGCGACAGGCGGCTGTGCCGCTGCGGGGTGCCACGCTTGTCGTAGGCACGCTCGTCCAGGCGCACGAAGCGGCCGCCGGCCAGCCACTGCCAGTCATCACCGAAGCTCATCCGGTCCAGCGCGAAGAACGCGGTCTGGCGGCTGTCCAGGCGTCGTGCGGACGGCCCTGGCATCTTCGGCGACGGCGCGAACACCGGCACCTGTGCGTCGTGGATGTTGCTGGTGCCGACGTACTCGTTGACGCTCGGGCGCTTGTCTACCGTGCGGCGGAAGTAGTCGGCACCGAGGGTCAACTCATGGCCGACGCTGCCGGTCTCGAAGCGGCCGCGCAGCTCGGCACGGGCCTGCTGGTTGCGGCGGGTGTCGTCCGGGCTGCGGTAGTCGTAGACGTCGTAGTTGCCATTGGGCGCGAAGTAGTTGCCCGGCACGCTGCCATCGGCACACTGCGTGGCGTAGTAGCAGCCGTAGGCGAAGGCGACGTTGTCATCGATCACCGAGCGGCTGTGGCCGACCGAGACGCGCGACTGCCAGGCATCGTTGAAGTCGTAGGTGTGCAACGCGGTGATGTTGGTGCTGGCGATATCCACCGGGCGCTGCCAGGGCTGGTAGCCGAGCAGGAATTCGCGATCCACGCCGTGCGGCAGCTCACGCGCGCCCAGCAGCTGGTAGCCGGACACCGAACGCTGCGAGCTGGTCTGGTAGTTGGCATCCACTTCCAGCTTGCCGCGTTCGCCAATCAGCCAGTCGGCGGCCAGCGAGTAGAAGTTGCGACGGCCATCGGCGTGCTCGACGTAGGAATTGCTGGAATCCCATGCGGCATTCAGGCGCAGGCCGAAACGCGGGGTGATCCAGTGGCCGACATCGACGGCGACGTAGCGCGAGCCTTCCGAGTCGGTACCGAGCGTGGCGGTGCGCACTTCGGCCGGGCGCTTGCCGATGTAGTTGATGATCCCGCCGGGCGCCATCACACCCGCGGCCAGGCCGGCTTCACCCTTGAGGATCTCAACCGACTGCACGTTCTCCAGCGCCAGGCGCTGTTCGCCGGCGATGGACAGGCCGTTGAAGCGGTAGCCGGTGGCGGCATCCAGCGCAAAGCCGCGGATGGCGACGTTCTGGTAGTAGCCCACCGGCGCATACGCATCACCCAGCGAGGCATCGTTGCTGGCCAGCTCGGACAGCGAACGCACCTGGCGGCGGTCGAGGTAGTCGCGCTCGAGCACGTTCACCGAGGCCGGGGTGTCCTTCCAGGACCCACCACCGAAGGCGTTCACGCGTGAGGTATCGGCCTTGGGTTTGCCGGCCTGCACGCGCACTGCCGCCAGTTCGGTGGGCGAGCGCTCGGCGCCGGTGGCAGCCGCATCGGTGGCAGCGTCGGCCTCGCTGGCATGCAGCGGCAAGGCGGCGCAGAGGGCGAGGGAGAGCAGGGTGGGGCGCAGGCAGCGGTTCATTCGGTTCGTCTTCGGACAACAAGGGAGACGAAGCGACGGCGCGCAGGTGCACCGGCCCATGACGGGGGTGTGGCTGCGGCTCAAAGCTCCCTACGCCGGTGCAAACCGGATCAGGTTCCAAGGGACTCTCTCAGCCTGGCAGATCCAGGCACCCCCGCTTCAGGTGACCATTTCACTACAAATGGTACGGATTTGCGAGCCGGTGCCCTTCAGGCTGCCGCGTGCAACGCCTGCAGCAGTGCCTGTCCCGGCGCGCTGTGGAACCACGCCGGATGCCCCAGCATGAACGGCTGCCACGCCACATCCGCGTTTGCGGTGGAGCCAGTGATGCCTTCGAAGTACTCCACTTCGGACAGTGCGAAGTCGAAATGGACCATCGGCAGCAGGTCGGCCAGCAGCTGCACGCGTGCCGCCGACAGCGGCAGCACCTCGCGGTAGCCGTCGAGCAACGCCAGTGCGATGTCGATGCGCACCGCCTCCATGCCGCGCTCCAGTTCCAGCCACGCCACTGCGTTGCGCTCGATCGCGGTGGCGAGGTCGAACAGTGCGCTGGTGGGCGAAGCCAGGCCGAAATCCAGCACGGTGCTGACTTGCCCGTCGCGCCACAGCAGGTTGGAGACATGCCAGTCGTTGTGCGCCCACAGCCGTGGCTCGTCGCGCAGGCGTTCGGCCAGGCCGGCATGCCACGGCAGCACGTCGCGGCGAAGCTGGGTTTCCCATGGAATGCGCGTGAGGTAGCGGGCCAGCCCGGGGCGCTCGTGCAGCCCCGCCTTGATGGCCGCGATCGGATCGTCGGCGCGGATCAGATCGTCGCGCGCGACCAGCAGATGGGTACTGCGCTGTGGCGCGTGATAGCTGGCGGCGGCACGGTGCAACCGGGCCAGCATGCGGCCGGCTTCGCGGGCCTGCGCGACATCGGTCAGCAACGACCACGACACGGCATCGCGGTACAGGTCCTCGCCCACGCCCACGGCATGCAGTTCGAAGGTCCATTCGCCGTGCTCTACTGCGGTGTGGCCATCGGTTGCCGCCAGCACCTGCACCACCGGTACGCCGGCGGCAGCGAGATGGGCGATGAAGTGGTGTTCTTCTTCCAGGCAGGCGGCGCTGCGAACGCTGTGGTGGTGGCGCTTGATGAACACCGGTCCGCGCGTGCCATTGACGATGGCGGCGGCCGACAACGGTCGAGGACTGTGCCAGTGCGGCTGGCTGCCCGCATCCAGCTGCGGAAAGCGCTGGCGCAGCCACGCGAGGTCTGCGGTGCTGATCGGCGGCCAGTCGGCAGCGACCTCGTCGTTGTTGAGGCCCTGCACCCGGTGGGAAGAAGAAGTCATGCCGCAGCCCCAGTGGGGAAAGTCACATCCAAGGGTGCGCATTCAACGCCATGGCCGCCCGCAACGCAAACGGGCGGGTCATCGACCCGCCCGTCGTCACATCGTCATCGGCGGTACCGCCGCGCCGGATTACCAGCCGCGATGGCGGCCGCGGTCGTGGTAGTAGCGGTTGTCGTAGTAGCGCTCGCGCTGCCAGCGACGGTCCTCACCGCGGTCGTAGTAGCCGCTGCGGTAGTAGCCACGGTCGTAACGGCGATCGTAGCGGTTGTCGTAACGGCGATTGTCGTAGTAACGACGATCGCGGCGGTCGGAGGTGGTCAGGTTGCCGATCGCGCCGCCGGCCACGGCACCGCCGACAGTGGCAGCGGGATCACCGTTGGAGAGCAGGTTGCCGGCCACGCCACCGACCACGGCGCCGACCAGGGTGCGCTTGTCCTTCCTCGACATCGCGCTGGCATCGCTGACCACGGCGACACCGGCCAGCAGTGCCAGGGCCATCGCCAGACCACGGAAGCTGAGTGCGGAAGTACTGAGCTTGTTCGTTCTCCTGTGAGGTGCATGCCACGCTGGGCAGGGAGGGCGCGGGGCGCCCCGGCTGCCGTGATGTCCACGCTGGCGTTCCAACATTGCCGGAACATTGCCTGGTCCACCGTGCGGCTTGCGCATTCATCTAGCGGCAGGCGGCATGAAGCAAGGCTGAAAGCGGCCTCGGCCGCTCAGCTGGCAGAAAGGGAAAAGGCCACGCGGACGTGGCCCTCCCTTCTCTCCCAAGGCGCCGCGGGCTTAGACGCCCATCGCCTTCTGGGCCTGCCGGGCCTGCTCCTGCTGGGCGTCCTGCTGCTGATGCAGCACGTTCGGCGCGCCCTGCACGGCACCGCTGCTGAGCGCCAGGCTCTGCTCGCTGGCGGCACGGGTCTCCACCGCCACGCGGCTGGCGGCGGGGTCGCCGATGGTGCCCTGCACGGCGAACAGGCGCTCACCGTTCGGGCTGGGCACCACCGAGTCGATGCGCTGCAGGCCGGCGGCATGCGCCTCCTTGGTCAAAGCCGCAGCAGCGCTTTCCAGCGTGTGGCGGTCCTTGAAGGTCCCGGCCGGCAGCAGTTCCAGACCCTTGCTGGCCTGGATGAACAACGGATTGCGCGGGTGCCGCTCGTCGTTCAGCAACGGCCGTTCGCGTGCGTCCTTGATTGCCTCCAGGGTCTTCGCCCCGACAATGCCGTCGACCGCCAGGCCGTTGTCCTTCTGCAGCTGGCGCACCGCTGCTTCGGTATTGCGGCCGTAGCGGCCATCTTCGACCAGCGGCTTGCCGTCGGCGCCGACGTAGCCCAGGTGGCCCAGCTGCTCCTGCACCTTGCGCACGCCCTCGCTGTGCGCGCCCTGCTTGTACAGTTCGGCGTGCGGCGTGGCAGCGGCCTTGTGCTCGGCCGCAGGCTTGCCCTGGGTCTGCTCGTGCGACTGGGTGCGGTTTTCCAGCAGGTCGCGCGCCTTGGACAGCGGATCGGAGGCGTAAAGCTTCCAGTTCGGGTGGTCCTTCACCTGCTTGAGGTAGTCCTCGACCGGCATGGTGTGCACGCCCTTGCTGCCGGTGGACTGGCTGATCAGCAGCTTGTCGGTGTTGGGGTCGCGCACCACCATCACGATGTGGTCGATGCCGTTCCAGTGCTCATGGCGGGTCCTGGCCGTATCCAGGCCGATGATCATGCCTTCCTTCAGCGCATCGGGCTTCAGGATCGCGTCGCGGTCCAGCAGCACGCCGGACTGGTCGAACGCCTTGCGCACGATCCCACCGGAACCGAGGTTGCCCAGGTCGATGCGATCAGCCTTGCTGAACACCGCGTGCCCGGCCTTCTGGTTGATCTCGTCCATGGTCCGGTTCTGCAGCGTGCCGACCCAGCCGGAACAGTCGATGTAACCCTGCTCCACGTTCTTGCCGGTCTTGCCCGGTACGTACAGCGCGTGGCCCGGAATGTTGATGGCGTACTTGACGTCGTCGTACTTCACGCCGGCCTCGTAGGCGGCCTGCAGTTCAATGCCTGGCTTCGGTGTGGCAGCTGCCGTTGCGGTTGCCGCCAGCGTGGCTGCACCCGCCGCCACGGCTGCGCTGGCCTGTGCAGGTGCTGCCGGGGTCTGGCCCTGGCCCTGCACTACCGCCTGCGGTTCGATGTTCTTTTCCGGAATGCTGATCGCTGCGTACTTGTGGATGTAATAGCTGGAGAACGTCCGCGCCAGGTCGCCGTCGTTCATCCCGCGCATCTCGGCCAGGGTGTGGCCGGTCAGCGCCTTCGCGTCGGAGCCGATCTGGTTCAGCACGTTGCGGCGCATGTTGATCTCGTCGCCGTGGCTGTTGCGGACCACACCGAAGGTGCCGGTGGCAATGGCAGTCTGCACCGAGCCGTAGCCGGCGCTGCCCTGCTGGTGGGCCAGGTACAGGTCCAGCCCGGTGGGCGTGTTGCCCCCGGACAGGTACGGGTTGCCGGTGCGCTCGTTGCGGCGCGCCATCGAGTCCAGGTTGTCCTGGTACATCTGCGCGGCCGCTTCGGTGTTGCGGGTGGGGTCGAACTCGTGGCCGGTCAGGTGGTACTGGCGCGCGGAGCCGGGCACGAACTGGAACAGGCCCTTGGCGCCGGATGAGGTGTTGTGGGCGCGCTCGTTGAAGGTGCCGCCGGTCTCGATGTGCGCGAAGCGCATGAAGTCATCCACAGGGATGCCCTTCTGCCTGGCGACCTGCTCGACGATGTCCAGGACTTCCTTTCTGCTGTAGTCATGCTGTGCCATGACGTTTTCCTCGGGGTTGATGGAGCGGCGCGTGCCGCGAATCGCCAACCGGACTCATCCGTGAGTCAAGAACATGTCGGTCAACAGGGAACCCGCGCGTGGCGGGTGCTATCAAGGCGCGACGTACTGCTGGGTCGCGCTGTCGAAGGTGTAGTGCACGGCGTCGCCGGCACCCAGTGCGCGGGTCTTGCCGGGGCCTTCGATGGTGGTGCCCTTGAAGGTCACGGTCAGTCGCGGCAGGCCGTTGCCGTCGGCAGCGAAGGCCAGTTCGCCATCGCTGTCGGTGCAGGGCATCACGTTGCCGTCGTCGCAGGCGGCACTGTTGTCCTCACCCGTGCGCACTGAACCGACATAGCGCCAGACCTTGCTGTCCACGTCGTCTTCGCTGCGCCTGGGGTTGAACAGCAGCAGCGCATAGCCGGTGCTGCTGATGCCGCGGTCGAAGCTGCTGGTCGGCACCGCCAGCAGCAGGCGACCATCGGCCGTGCGATGTTCAAGCGGCTTGCGCCGGGTATCGACATCGTCGGCCTTGTCGTACGCGCCCAGTGCGCCGATGGTCCATTCCTGGCCACGGAACTTCCATGGCTTCCTGGCGTCGGTGCCGGCCAGCACGAAGGTGGCCTCGGCAAGGTTGGCGCGGTCATCTGGACCGGCCGGCGTCTGCTCGCCCGGCTTGCCGTAGTGCTCGCGGGTATCCCAGGAGAAACCCGTGTAGTACGTGGTGCCATCGAGAATGAAGGTGTGGCCGAACCAGAAGGTCGCCACGCTGCCGTTCTGGACCTCATAGGAGGTCGCGCCATCGCCGTCCACCTGGTAGGTGAAATACATCACGGTCGGCGCGTCGGGCGGGGTGGTGGCGGCATCGGGGGTGGGGGTCTGCATCGGGGCAACATCCTGTCGGGGCG
>NZ_JASJSQ010000044.1:7481-40655 GCF_030236855.1 Stenotrophomonas maltophilia group sp. Smal13 | reverse complement strand
GCACTGCTTCGCAAGCGCCCGAACGCACAGCCGCCAGCGGCTGGGCCGGGCCCCGTAGGGGTACTTGCAGCGTCCCCCCTCACCCGGACCCGCCCCGCCAACGGTCAGGAAACCAGCTTTTGCTCTGGCTCTTAGCGGGTGCAGGGCAGCAGCCCTGCCGCCCCCTCAACCCTCGATTTGACGCACTGCGCAAGAATGCGTTAACGTACTAACGCACTATTACATTGATGCATGGAAACGACCCCGTGAAAGCCCGCCCCGAGATTGCCGCCAAAGACCCGAAGGCCGACCTGGAAGCCCTGGCCCAAGCCTTTGCCGCCCTGCGCGAACCGGAACAGGTCGAAGCCTTCCTGCGTGATCTGTGCACCCCGGCCGAGCTGGAAGCCATGGCTGACCGCTGGAAGGTGGTGCCGCTGCTGCAGCAGGGCGTGCCGTACCGCGAGATCCACGAGCGCACCGGCGTCAGCGTGACCACCACCGGACGGGTGGCACGCACGCTCGAGCATGGCCATCGAGGCTATGCCGCCGCCATCGACCGCCTTGCTTCGCGCTGATCCGCGCCCCGTTCCGAACTTCGAGACATCCCCCATGAGTGCAACCCAGGCAGCGCCGGCACGAGACCGGCTGCGTATCGCCATCCAGAAGAGTGGCCGGCTGGCCGAACCCGCGCGCAACCTGCTCAGCGCCTGCGGCCTGAGCTGGCGCGAGAGCCGCGACAAGCTGTTCTGCTACGGCGAATCGCTGCCGGTGGACCTGCTGCTGGTGCGCGACGACGACATCCCCGGCCTGATCGCCGACGGCGTCTGCGATCTCGGCATCGTCGGCCGCAACGAGCTGGACGAACAGGCCGCCGCGCGGCGCCAGATCGGTCTGCCGGATGCCTACCAGGCATTGCGCGGGCTGGGCTTCGGCCAGTGCCGGCTGATGCTGGCGGTGCCCGAGGAATGGCAGTGGCAGGGTCCGGCGCAGCTGGCCGGCACCCGCATCGCCACCAGCTACCCGGCCATCCTCAAGCAGTGGCTGGCCGAGCAGGGCGTGGACGCACAGGTGGTCGAGCTGTCCGGTTCGGTGGAAATCGCCCCGCGCCTGGGCACCGCCGACCTGATCTGCGATCTGGTGTCCAGCGGCGCCACCCTGCGCGCCAATCAGCTGACCCCAGTGCACAACCTGCTCGACAGCGAGGCGGTGCTGGCCGGCGCGGTGCGCGCGCCGGATGATGCACGTGCATCGCTGCGCGCGATGCTGCTGCGCCGCCTCGACGGCGTGGTTCAGCGACAGGACCGCAAGCTGCTGATGTTCCGTGCCAGCGAGGACCGCGTCGACGCGCTGGCGCAGCTGCTGGCCGATGCCGAGCCGTTGGTGCGGTTGCCGGCCGATGGCGGTGCGCTGCGCCTGCAGACCATGTGCCCCGGCCCGCTGAGCTGGCAGCGCATGGAGGAACTCGAGCGCGCGGGTGCGCAGGGCCTGATGGTACTGAGCGTGGAGCGGTCGCTGGCATGAACCGTCTGATCTGGTCCCGACTTGATGAGGCCGCGCGCAGCGCGGCATTGACCCGCCCGGTGCAGACCGTGGCGCAGCAGACCCGTGACGCGGTGGCGGCCCTGATTGCACAGGTGCGCGCGCAGGGCGACGACGCATTGCGTGCGATTACTGCACGTTTCGACCGTGTCGAGCTGGCCTCGTTTGAAGTTTCCGAAGCCGAATTTGCCGCTGCCGAAGCCGCCGTGCCCGCCGAACTGCGGCAGGCGATGGTCGAAGCCGCCGAACGCATCGCGCGCTTCCACGCCGCGGGCATGGGCAAAGGCTATGCAGTTGAAACCGCACCGGGCGTGGTCTGCGAGCGCATGCTGCGTCCGATCGGCCGGGTGGGCCTGTACGTACCGGCAGGCAGCGCGCCGCTGCCGTCCACCGCGCTGATGCTGGGTGTTCCGGCGCAGCTGGCCGGCTGCCCGCAGGTGGTGCTGTGCACGCCGCCGCGCGCCGATGGCAGCGCCGATCCGGCGGTGCTGGTAGCCGCGCGCCTGACCGGCGTGCAGCGCGTGTTCAAGCTGGGCGGCGCGCAGGCGATCGCCGCGATGGCTTACGGCACGGCCAGCATCCCGGCCTGTGACAAGCTGTTTGGGCCCGGCAACAGTTTCGTCACCGAAGCCAAGCAGCAGGTCGCACAGGATGGCGCGGCCGCCATCGACATGCCGGCCGGTCCCTCCGAAGTGCTGGTGATTGCCGATGCTGGCGCCAATCCGGCGTTCGTCGCCGCCGACCTGCTGTCGCAGGCCGAGCACGGCCCGGATTCGCAGGTACTGCTGCTGACCGACGACCCCGCGATGCTGGCGGCGGTCGAGGCAGAGGTGGAGCGCCAGGTGGCCCTGCTGCCGCGCCAGCAGATCGCGCGACAGGCGTTGTCGGCGTCGCGGCTGATCCAGGTCGATTCGCTGGACGAGGCCTTCGCGATCAGCAACCGCTATGCGCCCGAGCACCTGATCCTGGCCTTGCGCGAACCGCGCGACTGGCTGGGCCAGGTGCAGGCGGCCGGCTCGGTGTTTCTGGGCGATTACACCCCCGAAGCGCTGGGCGACTACTGCAGCGGCACCAATCACGTGCTGCCCACTGCGGGTGCCGCGCGCGCCTACAGCGGTGTCAGCGTGGCCAGCTTCCAGAACCTGATCAGCGTGCAGAGCGCCAGCGCTGCAGGGTTGGCGGCAATCGGCGGCTGCGCACGCATCATCGCCAGCGCCGAAGGCCTGGATGCGCATGAGCGTGCGGTTGCGCTTCGCATGGAGGCGGCGGCATGAACGCGGATATCGATGATGTGCTGGCGCTGGTGCGCCCGGACCTGCAGGCCTTCGCTGGCTACAGTTCGGCGCGCAGTGCAGCGGTGCAGGGCGAGGTCTGGTTGAATGCCAACGAATCGGCCTGGGCGAATCCGGCCGACAGCGCCGGCAGCAGCCGTCGCTACCCCGAGCCGCAGCCGCTGGCCCTGCGCGAGGGCCTGGCTGGGCTGTATGGAGTAACGCCGCAGCAGCTGCTGATCGGCCGCGGCAGCGACGAAGCCATCGATCTGCTGGTGCGCGCGCTGTGCGTGCCGGGCCGCGATGGCGTGCTGGTCACGCCGCCGGTGTTCGGCATGTACGCGGTCTGTGCGCGCCTGCAGGGCGCCGCACTGATTGAAGTGCCCCTGGTGGATACCGAAGACGGCTTGCGTGCCGATCTGGATGCTGTGATCGATACAGCCAAGTCGCGCAACGCCAAGCTGGTCTTCCTGTGCGCACCGTCCAACCCGGCCGGCAGTGACATCGCCCTGGACGAGATCGAGCGCGTCGCCACTGCTCTGCGTGGGCAGGCCCTGGTGGTGGTGGACGAGGCCTATGTCGAGTATGCGCAGCGCCCGTCGGCGACCACGTTGCTGGCCACGCACGCCAATCTGGCAGTGCTGCGCACGTTGTCGAAGGCGCACGCACTTGCGGCCGCGCGCATCGGCACCCTGATCGCCGCGCCGGAACTGATTGCCGTACTGCGGCGCTGCCAGGCGCCGTACCCGGTGCCGACCCCGTGCGCCGAGCTGGCCGTGCAGGCGCTGCAGCCGGCCGCACTGGCACGTACCGCCGAGCGCGTGGCCACGGTCATCGCCGAGCGCGAACGCCTGTTCGCTGCGCTGCCGGGCCTGCCTGGCGTTCGTCGCGTGTACCGCTCGTCCGGCAACTACCTGCTGGTCCGCTTCGCTGATGCGCAGGCAGCGTTCGACACCTTGCTGGATGCCGGTGTGGTGGTGCGCGACCAGCGCGCCGCGCCGCAGCTGGGTGATGCACTGCGCATCAGTATCGGCAGCCCCGAAGAGAATGACCGCGTGCTTGCGGCTCTGTCGGCGCGGAGGGCCGCAGCATGACACCGATCCTGTTCATCGACCGCGACGGCACCCTCATTGAAGAACCGGCCGACTTCCAGATCGATGCTTACGAGAAACTGCGCTTCGTGCCACAGGTGATCCCGGCGCTGCTGAAACTGCGCGATGCCGGCTACCAGTTCGTGATCGTCACCAACCAGGACGGACTGGGCAGCGAGAGCTACCCGCGCGCCAGTTTCGACGGCCCCAACGACCTGATGCTGCAGATCTTCGAAAGCCAGGGCATCACCTTCCGTGACGTGCTGATCGACTGCAGCTGGCCGCAGGACAACGCGCCGACCCGCAAGCCGGGCATCGGCTTGATGACAGGCTACCTGCAGGACCGCAGCATCGACTGGGTGCGTTCGGGCATGGTTGGTGACCGCATCACCGACCTGCAGTTCGCCGACAACCTCAACATCCGTGGCTTCCAGCTGCGCACCGAACAGTTCGGTGGCGAGTGGGACTGGCCGGGCATCGCCCACGCACTGGCCGACGCGCCACGCACCGCGGTGGTCCAGCGCAACACCAAGGAGACGAAGATCCGCGTTGAACTGGATCTGGACCGTGCCGGTGATGCGCGCATCGCCACCGGGCTGCCGTTCTTCGACCACATGCTGGAACAGATCGGCAAGCACGGCGGGTTCGCGCTGGACATCCAGGCCGAGGGCGACCTGCACATCGACGAGCACCACACCATCGAGGACACCGGGCTGGCGCTGGGTCAGGCCCTGCGCGAGGCGCTGGGCGACAAGCGCGGCATCGGCCGCTACGGCTTCACCCTGCCGATGGATGAGACCCTGGCCAGTGCCGCGCTGGACTTCAGTGGCCGCCCCTATTTCGTGTTCGAGGGCGAATTCAAGCGCGAGCGCGTGGGCGACATGCCGACCGAGCTGGTACCGCACTTCTTCCGTTCGCTGTGCGACGCCAGCGGCCTGAACCTCAACCTGCAGGTGCGCGGCGACAACGACCACCACAAGGTCGAGGCCTGCTTCAAGGCACTGGCGCGCGCGCTGCGCCCGGCATTGGCCCGCCAGGGCACGGCACTGCCGAGCACCAAGGGGGCGCTGTGAGCGACGTTGCGCTGATCGACGCCGGCGGTGCCAACCTGGGCTCGGTGCGCTACGCATTGGAGCGCCTGGGCGCGACGGTGCGGCTGGTACGCGATGCGGACGGTCTGGTCGGTGCGCAGCGGGTGATCCTGCCCGGCGTCGGCGCCGCTGGTCCCGGCATGCAGCGCCTGCATGCGCAGGGTCTGGTGGAACCGCTGCAGCGACTGGAGGTGCCGCTGATGGGCATCTGCCTCGGCATGCAGCTGCTGTTCGAGCGGTCCGAGGAGGCCGGCGTCGAGACACTGGGATTGATTCCGGGCGTGGTGCGCAAGCTGGTACCGGCCTGTGGCATCCGTGTGCCGCACATGGGCTGGAACCGCCTGCTCCCGCTGCGCGAATCGCTGCTGCTGCAAGGCGTGCCCGAACGCGCCAGCGCCTACTTCGTGCACAGCTATGCGGCGCCACTCAATACCCACACTGTTGCTGCCTGCGACCACGGTGGCCTGTTCACTGCCGTGGTGGAGCAGGGGCGCTACTACGGCGCACAGTTCCACCCCGAGCGCTCCGGCGAGACCGGTTCGCTGATGCTGCGCAACTTCCTCGAGGGCACTGCTGCATGAGTTTCATCGTCTACCCCGCGCTGGATATCCGCGACGGCCGCGTGGTGCGGCTGCGCCAGGGTGACTACGCGCAGGAAACCTCGTATGGCGACGATCCGCTGCCGCGTGCACAGGCCTTCGCTGCGCAGGGCGCGCAGTGGATGCATCTGGTCGACCTGGACGCTGCGCGTGCCGGTGGCTACACCCTTGCGCCGCTGCTGGCGTCGATCCGTGCGCAGACGCCGCTGCAGGTGCAGACCGGCGGTGGCGTGCGCGGCCGCGACGACGTGGCGCGCATCCTCGATGCCGGCGCCGGCCGCGTGGTGGTGGGTTCGCTGGCAGTACGCCGCCCCGACGAAGTGGTCGGCTGGCTGGAAGAGTTCGGTGCCGAGCGCATCACCATCGCGCTGGATGCCCGCCAGGATGCGCAGGGCCAATGGCAGCTGCCGGTGCACGGCTGGACCGAGAACGCCGGCGTGACCCTGGATGATCTGGCCCAGCGCTATGCGCGTGCCGGCATGCGCCACCTGCTGTGTACCGACATCGCCCGCGACGGCATGCTGGCCGGGCCCAACATCAGCCTCTACCAGCACCTGTCGGCGCTGCTGCCGGGCGTGGCCGTGCAGGCCTCCGGTGGCATCCGTGACGTGGCCGATGTGGCCGAGGCCCGTGCCGCCGGTTGCGGCGGTGCGATCCTCGGCAAGGCGCTGCTGGAGCAGCGCATGGACCTGGCGGAGGCGCTGGCATGTTGAGCCGACGCATCATTCCCTGCCTGGACGTGCGCGATGGTCGCGTGGTCAAGGGCGTGCGCTTCCGCGACCACGTCGACATGGGCGACATCGCCGAACTGGCCCAGCGCTATCGCGACCAGGGCGCCGACGAGCTGGTGTTCTATGACATCGGCGCCAGCCCCGAGGCGCGTTCAGTCGACGTCGCCTGGATCGAGCGCATCGCTCGCCTGATCGATATTCCGTTCTGCGTGGCCGGTGGCATCGACAGCGTGGAAACCGCGCGCCGCGTGCTGTTCGCCGGTGCCGACAAGGTGTCGATCAACTCGCCTGCGCTGGGCCGCCCGGAGCTGATCACCGAGCTGGCAGACGAGTTCGGCGTGCAGTGCGTGGTGGTGGGTGTGGACTCGGTACGCGAGGCGGATGGCCAGTGGCGGGTCCGCCGCTTCAGCGGCGACCCGGGCAAGACCCAGGCGGTGGCGCTGCGCACGCTGGACTGGATTGTCGAAGCACAACGGCGTGGCGCAGGCGAGATCGTGCTGAACTGCATGGACAGCGATGGTGTGCGCCGTGGTTACGATGTCGCGCAGCTGCAGCAGGCGCGGGCACTGTGCCAGGTACCGCTGATCGCCTCCGGTGGCGCCGGTGCGATGGAACACTTCGCCGAGGCCTTCGACCAGGCCGATGTCGACGGTGCGCTGGCGGCCAGTGTGTTCCACAGCGGCGCCATCGCCATTCCAGAATTGAAGCGCTACCTGCGCGGACAGCAGATCGAGGTGCGGGATGTCTATTGAAGTGAGGCCGTCGCTGGATGCGCTGCAGGCGCTGGACTGGGGCAAGGGCGACGGCCTGCTGCCGGCGGTGGTGCAGGATGCCGACACCCTGCAGGTGCTGATGCTGGGCTATGTCAGCGCCGAATCGCTGGCTGCCACGCTGGCCATCGGCCACATGACCTTCTTCAGCCGCAGCAAGCAGCGGTTGTGGACCAAGGGCGAGCAGTCCGGCAACGTGCTGGTGGTGCAGTCGATCAGCGTCGACTGTGATGCCGACACCCTGCTGGTGATTGCACGCCCGGCCGGGCCAACCTGCCACACCGGTGCCGAGAGCTGTTTCGACCAGGCGCCGAAGGACTTCCTGGGCGGGCTGGGCCAGCTGGTGGCGATGCGTGAGGCGCAGCGCCCGCCGGGCAGCTACACCACCAGCCTGTTCGAGGGCGGCATCCGCCGCATCGCGCAGAAGGTGGGCGAGGAGGGCGTGGAGACCGCATTGGCCGCCGTGGCGCAGGATGATGAGGCGCTGCTCGGCGAGGCTTCGGACCTGCTGTACCACCTGCTGGTGCTGCTGCGCGCGCGCGGGCTGTCGCTGGATGATGCGCGGGCGGTGCTGGAAAAGCGCCATCGTTGAGGAAGGCGTGAGGACCAACGGTCCGCACCCACCTCTGCAATGCAGCCGAGCATGGCTCGGCTCTACAATAGGGGGTCTTCTTCTTTCCCGGACCGCCCATGAAACTGCCTGCCGCCTGGCTGTGCTGCCTGTTGCTGACCTCGCCGGCCTGGGCCGCGGATACCGTGGTCAGCGGCAAGGTCTACCTGGAGCGCGACGGCAAACCCGGGCGCGGTGCGACCGATCCGGGTCTGGCCGGGGTGCAGGTTTCCAACGGCGAGACCATCGTCAAGACCGCCGCCGACGGCAGCTACAGCCTGCCAGTGCGCGACGGCCAGACCGTGTTCGTGATCAAGCCCGATGCGTATTCGTTCCCGAAGGCGGCCGATGGCCTGCCTTCGTTCTGGCGCCACTACCGCCCGAACGGTTCACCGGCGCTGAAGTACGGCGGCATCGCCGCCACCAGCGACGTCACCCGCAACTGGGATTTCGCCCTGCAGTCGGATCGCCATGACAGCCGCCGTGGTTTCCAGATGCTGGTGTTCACCGATTCGCAGACCGCCAGCCTGAAGGACATCGGCTACTACCAGCAGTCGATCGTGGCGCCGCTGGTTGGCCAGACCAGGGCGCGCATGGGCACCACCCTGGGTGACATCGTCAACGATGACCTGACCCTGTACCCGGCGATCAACAAGGTCACCACCGCGCTCGGCGTGCCGTGGTTCCATGTGCCGGGCAATCATGACCTCGATTTCGATGCGGCCAGCGATGAGCATTCGCTGGACAGCTGGCGCAACATCTACGGTCCGGACACCTACGCGGTGGAAGAGGGTGGCGCCAGCTTCGTGTTCCTGGACGACGTGGTGTACGACCCCAAGGCGAAGCCGAAATACATCGGCGGCCTGCGCGAAGACCAGTTCGCTTTCCTCGCCAGCTACCTGAAGGGCCTGCACAAGGATCGCCTGTTGGTGCTGGGCATGCACATCCCGCTGTTCGACGCGGCGCCGGGGCGCGAGACTTTCCGTCACGCCGACCGCCAGCGCCTGTTCGATCTGCTGAAGGACTTCCGCAACGTGCTGGTGCTCAGCGGCCACAGCCACACCCAGCAGCACGTCTACCACGGCAAGGCCGAGGGCTGGAACGGTGACAAGCCGCTGCACGAATACAACGTCGGTGCCAACTGTGGTGCGTTCTGGTCGGGCGTCAAGAATGCCGCCGGCGTGCCGGACAGCACCATGAGCGACGGCACGCCGAAGGGCTATGCATTGCTCGACGTGGCCGGCAACGGCAGCTATCGCCTGCAGTACCGCGTGGCCGGCAAGCCGGCCAGCGAGCAGATCGGCCTGCATGCGCCGAAGGTACTGCGCCAGGGCGCCTATCCGGCGTGGGGTGTCTACGCCAACGTCTACATGGGTGAGGACGCCAGCGTGGTCGAGTACCGCGTCGATGGTGGCGCCTGGCAGCCGATGAAGCAGGTCAGCCAGCCCGATCCGCGCCTGATGGTGGAGAACGTGGCCGATGATCTGGCCAACAGCCTGCGCGGCTACGACCGTTCGCCGGAGGCCACTGCGTCGCCGCACCTGTGGCGGGGTGCGCTCCCGACCGACCTGGCAACAGGCAGCCACAAGGTCGAGGTACGATCCACCCAGCCTGATGGTGCAGTGTTCACCGCCACCACCAGCTACAGCCTGCAGACTGCCCAGCCCTGATCCAAGGGCGTCGCTGCCCAACGCGAAAGGACCCCGCATGGATATCCGCTTCATGGCCGGCACTACGCCGGTGACCCTCAGCCGCCACTGGTTCACTGGCGCGATGCTGCTGCAGAGCGCTACCGAGAAGGTCTGGGTGCAACACCCGCTGCATCCGGGCACCCACTTCTCGTTCTCGCTGGTACAGTCGTGGCTGCGCCACATCGCCGGCCACGAAGTGCTGGTCGAGCGCACCCGGCCACTGCTGTTTGCCGGCTTCCGCCCGCAGCGCCTGCGCGTGCTGGTGGATGGTGTGCAGGTGGCCGAACAGGAAGGCATGTAGGCCAACCTGAACCATCGGCGTGCTAGGCAAAGCCGCCCCGATGCCTGAGAATCGGGGCGATTCAATCGATCCAAGCAGGCCAGCGTGACCATCGCAGCAGCGTCCCCGGTTTCCTCCGACTCCGCCCGCGGCGGTCTTCCGCGCCATCTGGTCGTTGCCGATGTCGGCGGCACCTTCGCCCGCCTGGCCTTGGCTGAGACCCAACCCGGCCACGCGCCGCTGCTGGGCAGCCATCGCACCTATGCCTGCGCCGAGCATCCCAGCCTGGCCGCGATCCTGGCCGATTTCACCGCAGGCCTTGGCCAGCCGGTGCAGACCGCGGTGGTCGCCATCGCCGGCCTGCTCGATGGCGATGTGCTGATCAACTCGAACCTGCCGTGGACAGTCTCGCTGTCGACCACGCGCGAACAGTCCGGCCTGCGCGAACTGCAGCTGATCAATGATTTCGAAGCGGTGGCGCTGGCTATCCCGTACCTGCAGCCGGAAACCCTGGTCCCACTGAATGGCGACGCCGATCCGGCGCAGGCCTTCCCGGCGCTGGTGCTGGGTGCCGGTACCGGCCTGGGTGCCGCGCTGCGTTTCGCCGATGGCGAGCGCCCGGTGCTGGCCAGCGAGATCGGCCATGCCGCGCTCGGCGCCGGCAACGCGCTGGAACTGCAGGTGCTGGGCAAACTGCTGCAGCGCTGGCCGCACGTGGACAACGAACGGGTGCTTTCCGGCAGCGGCCTGATGAACCTGTATCCGTGCCTGTGCGAACTGCGCGGCGTCACCCCGGTGTGGACCAGCACCGAGGCACTGATCGGCGCCGCGCGCAGTGGCGAGGACGCGCTTGCTGTGGAAACGTTGCAGGTGTTCTGTGCCTGGCTGGGCAGCCTGGCCGGCGACGCGGCGATCGCCGTCGGCGCGCGCTCGGTATACCTGGCCGGGGGCATTTCCGCGCATGTGCAGGATTTCCTGGCCGATGGCCGCTTCCGTGAGCGCTTCCTCAACAAGGGCGTGCTGACCGAGGTGCTGCGCCAGGTGCCGGTATGGCGGGTGGAGCACGGCCAGCTGGGCGTGCTCGGTGCAGCGGTCTGGCACGCAGCGCGGCAACCCACGCACGACTGATCGGCAGGGCCGGCATCGGGCCGGCCATGCATTGCAGACTGGGAGGGGAAGATGGTGGATCGCAGGCAGTTCCTGCAGGCCGGTGCACTGGCCGCAGGCATGGCGGCATTGCCGGGCGTGCATGCGCGCACGCAGGGGGGGGCCAGGGTGGTTTCCACCTGGGACTTCGGCGTGCCGGCCAACCAGGCCGCATGGAAGGTGCTGGCACAGGGTGGCAGCGCGCTGGATGCGGTGGAGGCGGGTGCACGCTGGGCCGAGAGCGAGCTGTGCAACCCCACCGTCGGCCATTGTGGCAACCCGGATCGCGACGGCGTGCTGAGCCTGGACGCGAGCATCATGGACGGCGATGGCCGCTGTGGTGCAGTGGCCGCGCTGGTCGACATCCTGCATCCGGTGTCGGTGGCCCGCAAAGTGATGGAGAACAGCCCGCACGTGCTGCTGGTGGGCGAGGGTGCGCAGCAGTTCGCGGTGCAGCAGGGTTTCGAGCGCAAGCACCTGCTGACGCCGCAGGCCGAAGCCGCCTGGCGCGAGTGGTTGAAGACCGAGAAGTACCAGCCACAGATCAATGCCGAGCGCCGTGGTATTCCCGGCAACAGCGACAACCACGACACCATCGGCATGCTGGCACTGGATGCCAAGGGCCATCTGGCCGGTGCCTGCACCACCAGCGGCATGGCGTGGAAACTGCACGGCCGCGTTGGCGACAGTCCGATCATCGGTGCTGGCCTGTACGTCGACAACGAAGTGGGCGCGGCCACTGCTTCGGGCGTGGGTGAAGAGATGATCCGCAACGCCGCCTCGTTCCTGGTGGTCGAGCTGATGCGCCAGGGGCGCTCGCCGGCGCAGGCCTGCCGCGAAGCGATCGATCGCGTGGTGCGCAAGCGCCCCGAAGCGAGCAAGACACTGCAGGTGTGCTTCCTGGCCATGAACAAGCAGGGTGAGGTGGGCGCCTACGCGTTGCATCGCGGCTTCGTCTACGCGGTCTGCGATGCGCAGCGCCAGGATGACCTGCGTGATTCGCCATCGATCTACACGAGCACCCAGGCGTGAGCACGCGGCTCACCCTGGAGATCGCCAGCAACTCGCTGGCTTCGGCGCTGGCGGCACAGGCCGGCGGCGCCGACCGCATCGAGCTGTTCGACAACCTGGCCGAGGGCGGCACCACGCCGTCGTTCGCCAGCATCGCGATCGCCCGCGAACGCCTGTCGATTCCGCTGTTCGTGCTGGTGCGGCCCCGCCCGGGCGACTTCCACTACGACGCGCTGGAAACCGAACTGATGCTGCGTGACATCGCGCAGTGCCGCGCGCTGGGCTGCGATGGCGTGGTGATCGGTGCGCTGGATGTGCAGGGCGGCATCGACGTGCCGTTGTGCCGTGAACTGGTGCAGGCTGCCGGGCCGCTGCAGGTGACCTTCCATCGCGCCTTCGATGCCGCCCGCGATCTGCCGGCCGCGCTGGAGCAGGTGATCGGGCTGGGTTGCCAGCGCGTGCTGACCTCGGGCGGTCAGGTCAGTGCCGAGGCGGGTGCCGATGTGCTGGCAGGCCTCGTTACCCAGGCAGCAGGCCGCATTACGGTGATGGCTGGTGCCGGATTGGCACCGGGCAACATCGCTACCGTGGCAAGGCAGACCGGCTGCACCGAACTGCACGCCTCGGCCAAGGGCCTGCGCCGCTCGGCCATGCAGTTCCAGAACCCGGCGCTGCGCGGACTGGACCCGGACTGGAGCCAGACCGCAACCGCCACCGTAGCCGCGCTGCGGCAGGCGCTGGACGCCTGATCGCAAGTCCCGGGTCGGATCCCTTCGCAGAAGGGCTCTGACCCCATCTGGATGCAGTCGGGTCAGAGCCCTTCCGTGAGGGGATCCGACCCCGTACGCCGGCCCGCCACGGACAAAATAGTTCCGCGCACGATTGTCGCGATCGTGTCATTGACGTGTGCGCCGTCTTCTCAGCGATGTTTCGTAACCCTTTGATTGTTCTGGATACCTGCAGCCGATAACGGCATTACGCCACGTGTTGCTGCGTCGCCGCATGCCCGGCGCGGTTCAGCTGTGCTTTAGTTTGGATCGATCCACAGGGGAGGGCGCCGTATCGGTCTTGAACCGATCCAGGTGCCCGGATCAGCCGTAGTGCCGCGCCACCACCCGTCCGTGCGTCCACACTTTCGAAGAGCAACCACCCATGGCTCAGATCGTCCGCAAGCGTCGTCACCTGCTGTCCCAGGCCCTGGTCCTGGCCCTGTTGCCCCTGGCGGCCAGCGCGCAGGAGGCCGCCAGTTCGTCCACCAAGGATCTCGACGCGGTCACCGTCACCGGTTCGCGCATCAAGCGCGCCAGCGTTGAAGGCCCAGCGCCGGTCAACGTGATCACCGCCGCACAGATCCAGAAGGAAGGCTTCGTCAGCGTGTACGACGCGCTGAAGACACTCACTGAAGCCACCGGCACCGTCGAGGCGGCCTCGCAGTGGGGCTCGCATACGCCCAATGCCAGCGGCCTGAACCTGCGCGGGATGGGCCCGAACCGCTCGCTGCTGCTGCTGGTCAACGGCCGCCGCGTGGCCGACTACCCGCTGCCCTACGGTGGCGAAACCAACTTCTCCAACTACGGCAACATTCCCGCTGCCGCAGTCGAGCGCATCGAAGTACTGACCGGTGGTGCCTCGGCCATCTATGGTTCCGATGCGATCGCCGGCGTGGTCAACGTCATCCTGAAAACCAACTACGACGGCGACGAAGTGCGCGTGCGCGGCGGCACCTCCACCGAAGGCGGGCGCGATACCTGGGACCTGTCCTGGGCCGGCGGCAAGACCGGCGACAACTGGAGCGTGACCTACGCGCTGCAGTACACCAAGCGCGATCCGCTGTTCGGACGTGACCGTCCGCAGATGGACGATGCCGACGATGCGCCGTACCCGTCCTGGAACATGGAACAACGCAAGGTCGGCTTCCGTCCCACCGCCGGCCTGGCGCTGATCGATCCCACCACCGGCCAGCGCCTGGCGCCGCCCACCGGCACCTGCGAGAAGTTCGATGGCGAGTACTACACCGCCGATCGCCTGGTCTACAACTACGCCGCCAACACCATCACCAACACCGGCCGCCTGTGCGGCATGAGCGCCGACTACGCCAACTGGCTGCTCACCGGCGGTGCCGAGAACGTGTCCGGCAACCTGTATGCCACCTTCGATTTCAGCAATGACCTGCAGGCCTGGACCAACCTGGCGGTGTACCGCTCCGAAGCGATCTGGGGCACCAATCCGCCCGGCGTGTCGCTGATCGACGATGACAACGGCTACTACTGGGATGCCAACCGCAACCGCCCGATCCTCGGCGTGCGCCAGTTCACCCCGAACGAGGTGGGCGGCCTGGATACGCTGCGCAACACCAACCGCGAACTGTCCTGGGACTGGAGTGCGGGCCTGCGTGGACGCCTGGCCGATCGCTTCGACTGGAGCGCCACGGTGGGGCGTTCCTACTACCGCGTTGAAGAGCGGCAGAACGTGGTCGACAAGCAGAAGTCGTACGACTATTTCCTCGGCCCGAAGCTGGGCACTACCGCCGACGGCGAGGCGATCTATGCGTTGAACGAATCGCGCTGGTGGAACCCGCTGACGCCGGATCAGTACTGGCAGATGGGCACCGTGGCGAAGAACCGTGCGTCCTCATGGGTCAACCAGGCTTCGGCGGATATCACCGGCGAGTTGTTCCAGGGCTGGGCCGGCCCGATCTCGTTCGCGGCGGTGGCCGAGGTTGCGCAGCAGGGCTATCACCTCAGCCCCGACCCGCGCGCCGGCATCGACTTCGACCTGCAGAACGTCGATCGCGGTGGCGGCGAGCGTACCCGCTATTCGGCCGGCGTCGAGTTCAAGATTCCGCTGCTGGAAAGCGTGACCGCCACTGCGGCCGCGCGCTATGACCGCTATGGCAGCTACAAGGCTGACAACAGCGGCGAAGCGCTGGACATCGGCAGCCAGAAGGAGACCACCTGGAATGTCGGCCTGGAATGGCGCCCGGTGGAGTCGCTGCTGGTGCGTGGCTCCTATGCCACCAGCTTCCATGCGCCGGACATGCACTACCTGCTGGGCCAGCCCAGCAGCTCCGAAGTGCAGACCTATGACCGCCTGCGCTGCATCCAGAGCGGCGCGTACCTGGTCAACAACTGTGGCGTGGGCAATACCGATGTCTGGTACACGTTCGATGTGAACCGGCGTGGCACGCCGCTGCTGCGCTCGGAGACCGGTGATTCGTGGACGGTCGGTTTCGTCTGGGACGTGATGCCCAATCTGTCGGTCAGTGCCGACTACTGGGCAATCAAGCTGGAAGACATGATCGTCGACGTTGGCGCCGACGAGGTGCTGGCCAGCGAAGCGGGCTGCCTGACCGGCAAGAACATGGACGGTACGCCGTGGGCCAATCCGGCCGGTGGCGAGTACTGCGCCGGCATCCTGGCCCGCGTGAACCGTGACAGCAACGGTCGCCTGGTATCGATTGAACGTGGCCCGTTCAACCTGGCCAGCCGCGAAGTGCGCGGCATCGACCTGACCGCGCGCTATCGTCTGGAAACCGCGCAGTGGGGCAGCTTCCAGCTCGGCCTGAACTACACCAACCAGATCTCGACCAAGGAGCAGCGCTACGCCAACGATCCGAACCCGGAGCGTCGTGACCGTGACCTGCGCAGCAAGCTGCGCGCGAGCCTGGCCTGGCAGCGTGGCAACTGGAATGCCAACGTCTATGCCGATCGCATCGGTTCGGTGCCGGGCGTGCGCTACCACTGGGGCACCGATCGCCTGAACAATCCTGGCGGCTGCGTGCCGTTCGCCGATGGTTACGTGCCCAGCGACAGCCCGTCGCTCAACTGCCTGGAGCCGGCGACGCGCCCGGACGGTTCGCCGAACCCGAATCCCAACGCCGGCCAGCAGACGGCGCGCTACTACGGGCGGGTGGGGCCGTTCATCACCTGGAACTTCAACGTGGGCTACCAGGTGACCGAGCACGCCAAGGTCAATGTCTACGTCAACAACGCGTTCAACTCGGCCAGCTGGAACCACAAGGACCCGTACAAGCTGGACTACGATTTCGCTCCGACCCGCCTGCTCGGCGCGGTTGGCCGCGAGTTCGCGTTGGAGTACGTGTTCACCTTCTGAGGTGGATTGCGGGCGGTACGCCGGGCATGGCCCGGCGCTACCGGCTGGACGGGGTGGCTGGATTTGACCTTCCCACGATGGCAAGGTTTAGCCTGTCCGCATCCAGAAGGAACCCCGGGAATCCGATCATGAGCACGCCCCGCGCCACTGCAGTCCCCGCAAGCCCGTCCACCATCAGCCTGCCCATCGAGGGCATGACCTGCGCCAGCTGCGTCGGTCGTGTCGAAGCGGCGCTGTCCAAGGTCGAGGGCGTCGGCAGTGTTTCGGTCAATCTGGCCACCGAACGTGCGGATATCCGCGCGTCCGGTCCGGTCGATCGCGCCGCGCTGATCCAGGCGGTGGAGCGGGTGGGCTATGACGTGCCGGCCGGCACCATCGAGCTGGCAGTGGAAGGCATGACCTGTGCCTCCTGCGTCGGTCGCGTCGAGCGCGCGCTGCTGGCGGTACCGGGCGTCAGCCAGGCCAGCGTCAACCTGGCCACCGAACGCGCCACGGTGCGCGGCGTGGCCGCTGTGGATGCGCTGGTAGCGGCCATCGACAAGGTCGGTTATGCCGCCCATGCCATCGAAGCGGGCGTTCAGTCCGATGACGAAGCGGCTGAAAAGAAGGATGCCGAGCGCGCCGAACTGAAACGCGACCTGATCGTGGCCACCGCACTTGCACTTCCGGTGTTCGTGCTGGAAATGGGTTCGCACCTGATTCCCGGCATGCACGAATGGGTGATGGCCACCCTCGGCATGCAGACCAGCTGGTACCTGCAGTTCGTACTGACCCTGCTGGTGCTGGCCATTCCCGGCCGCCGTTTCTACCAGAAGGGTTTCCCGGCACTGCTGCGGCTGGCGCCGGACATGAACTCGCTGGTGGCGGTGGGTACCGCCGCAGCGTTCGGTTACTCGGTGGTGGCGACCTTTGCACCGCGGTTGCTACCGCCGGGCACGGTGAACGTCTACTACGAAGCAGCGGCGGTGATCGTCGCGCTGATCCTGCTCGGCCGCTTCCTTGAGGCGCGCGCGAAGGGCCGTACCTCGGAGGCGATCAAGCGCCTGGTCAACCTGCAGGCCAAGGTCGCGCATGTGATCCGTGACGGCCGCACGATCGAGATCCCGGTCAACGAGGTTCTGAGCGGCGATGTGGTGGAAGTGCGCCCGGGCGAGCGCGTGCCGGTCGATGGCGAGGTGATCGAGGGGCGCAGCTACATCGACGAGTCGATGATCAGTGGCGAACCGATTCCGGTCGAGAAGCAGCCGGGCAGCAGCGTGGTCGGCGGCACGGTCAACCAGAAAGGTGCATTGACCGTGCGTGCCACGGCGGTGGGCGCGCAGACCATGCTGGCGCAGATCATCCGCATGGTCGAACAGGCACAGGGCTCGAAGCTGCCGATCCAGGCGGTGGTCGACAAGGTTACCCTGTGGTTCGTGCCGGCGGTGATGCTGGCCGCACTGGCGACCTTCGCGGTCTGGTTGATCTTCGGCCCATCGCCGGCGCTGAGCTTCGCGCTGGTCAATGCGGTGGCGGTACTGATCATCGCCTGCCCGTGTGCAATGGGTCTGGCCACGCCGACGTCGATCATGGTCGGTACCGGCCGTGGCGCCGAAATGGGCGTGCTGTTCCGCAAGGGTGAAGCACTGCAGTTGCTGAAGGACGCGCAGGTGGTGGCGGTGGACAAGACCGGCACGCTGACCGAAGGCCGCCCGCGCCTGACCGACCTGGAGATCGCCGACGGCTTCGATCGCGCCACGGTACTGGCCGCGGTTGCTACCGTGGAATCACGTTCGGAGCATCCGATCGCCCGCGCCATTGTCGATGCAGCCACCGAGCAGGGCATCGCATTGCCGGCCATGGTCGACTTCGAATCGGTCACCGGTATGGGTGTACGCGCCAGCGTGGAGGGCGCACGGGTGGAGGTCGGTGCTGATCGCTTCATGCGCGACCTGGGCGTGGACATCACTGCATTTGCGGCGCTGGCGGCCGAACTCGGCGCGCAGGGCAAGTCGCCGTTGTACGCGGCCATCGATGGACGCCTGGCAGCGATCATCGCAGTATCCGATCCGATCAAGCCGAGCACGCCGGCCGCGATCGCGGCACTGCACCAGCTGGACCTGAAGGTGGCGATGATCACCGGCGACAATGCCGGCACCGCGCAGGCGATCGCACGCCAGCTGGGTATCGATGAAGTCGTTGCCGAGGTGCTGCCGGAAGGCAAGGTCGAAGCGGTGCGTCGCTTGAAGGCCACGCACGGCCATGTCGCCTTCGTTGGTGACGGCATCAACGATGCGCCGGCGCTGGCCGAGGCCGATGTCGGCCTGGCGATCGGGACCGGCACCGATATCGCGGTGGAGTCGGCCGATGTGGTGCTGATGTCGGGCAACCTGCAGGGCGTGCCGAATGCCATCGCGCTTTCGAAGGCAACGCTGGGCAACATCCGGCAGAACCTGTTCTGGGCCTTCGCCTACAACACCGCGTTGATTCCGGTGGCGGCCGGCGTGCTGTATCCGGTATGGGGCGTGCTGCTGTCGCCGGTGTTCGCCGCCGGTGCGATGGCGCTGTCCAGCGTGTTCGTGCTGGGCAACGCACTGCGCCTGCGCCGCTTCCAGCCGCCGATGGCGGATGCCCCCGCTGCGAGCCACTGAAGGAGAACCGCATGAACATCGGTGAAGCCGCCAAGGCGTCCAGCGTTTCGGCGAAGATGATCCGCTACTACGAACAGATCGGCCTGATTCCTGCGGCCGATCGCACCGAGTCCGGCTACCGGGCATATTCGCAGGCGGACATCCACCGCCTGCGCTTCATTCGGCGGGCGCGCGATCTTGGCTTCCAGGTGGCCGAGATCACCGATCTGCTCGGCCTGTGGAACGACACCTCGCGGCACAGTGCCGACGTCAAGCATCTTGCCGAACAGCACATCGCCGACCTGGAGCAGCGTATCGAAAGCATGCGGCAGATGGCCGACACGCTGAAGTCGTTGATCAGCTGCTGTGCGGGCGATGAGCGCCCGGAATGCCCGATCCTGCAGCGGCTGGGCGAAGACGAAGAGACCCTGGCACCGCCGGAGACCGCGAAGACCGGTGCAGTACGGCGCCGCACGCACAAGCACTGACCTGGCGTTGCATACATGAAAAACCCGCCCGGTGCAGCTGCACCGGGCGGGTTTTTCGTTGCAGGCGCAGGCTAGGGGATCAGGCCGTGCGCGGCGGGAAGCCTGCATCGGTCAGTGCCGCCACGATCTGCGCTTCGCTGGCCGAGGTCTGCACCTGCACGCGACGGCTGGCCGGATCTGCCTGCACGCTGGCCTGCGGATCGACCAGCTCGATCGCCTTGGTCACGCTGCGTGCGCAGCCGCCGCAGGTCATGCCTTCAACGTGGAATTCCATCTGTAGCTCCTTCGGTGCTCTTGGGGTGGCGCCAGTGTGCACCTTCCAACATTGGCAGGGTCAAGCGCAGGGCTGAACCGAAGACAAAGCACCAATGAAAACGGCAGCCACCTGTACCAGCGTGGCTGCCGTGGAGGAACGTCCCCGCCAGGGCGGGGCGTGGGTTGCACCGGGGCGGGCCCGGGCAACCCGGTGTTGCCTTAGAACTTCCAGGTAGCGCCGAAGTACAGCTGGCGGCCTGCGTAGGTATTGGAGATCAGGCGTGCCTTGGTGTCGCTTCCCAGGTGCACGCGCTGCTCGGACTTGGTGGCATTGATCACTGAGGCGGTCAGGGTCCAGTCCGGGGTCAGGTTGTAGGCCACGTTCAGATCCAGCTGGTCATACGGCTCGGTGTAGACGGTGAGGCCATTGTTGAGCCCACCGACCACCTGGCCGCGACGGTTGAACGAGGCGCGCGCGAGGAACTTATCGTTCTCGTAGAACACCGTGACATTTGCCTGGTTCTTGGCGCTGCCGACCAGTGGCGAGGAGCCGATTTCCTGACCGTCCAGAACAATGGAGGCCAGGTTGGTGTCGTTGTAGGTGTAGTTGGCCTGCACGCCGAAGCCGAAATCGAACGTGTACTGGCCATACAGCTCGACGCCCTGCGAGACACCATCGCGGCCATTGGCCTGGGTCTCGTAGCGCTGCACGTTCACCGCTTCACCGTTGATGACCATCGGCGTGTCGCGCACCACCGGCAGGGTGAAGTTGTCCACGTTCTTGCGGAACAGGCCGACGCCGGCGACCGCGCCCGGCTGGAAGTACCACTCCAGGCCCAGGTCGAACTGGGTGGCCTTGAACGGTTCCAGCTGCTTGTTGCTGCCCTGGCCGACCCAGCCTGCGGTCGATGCGCCACCGGCAACGCGGCGATCATTGACGTACTCTTCGCTGTAATAGCTCAGTGCGCCCGGTGCTGCGATGTCGGTGTAGCCAGGGCGGGCGATCACCTTCGATGCGGCACCACGCAGCACCAGCGTGTCGGTGATGTCCCAGGCGATATTGAAACTCGGCAGTACGTCAGTGTAGGTGCGATCCACGCCGATGAGGCTGTAGGTCTTGCTCTGCGCCAGGTCGTGCGGCAGGCGCACGAAGCCGCTCTCGCAGCTGTAGGTCGGGTAGGCCGCAGCGGCCGGATCGGTGCACGCCATCGGTGCGCCGGACGCGTTGTCCAGGAAGTAGTCGTTGAACTTCTCGATCGAGTCGGAGGACTGCGCGAACTGCTTGGTGCGCACCACGCGCACGCCGACATTGCCGCGCAGACGCTCGGTGCGGAAGTTGGCCTGGAAGTAGCCCGAGTAGATCTTCTCGTTGACGTTGTAGACGAAGTCTTCCTCGGTACGGTTGTGCGAACCACCGTAGGTCTTGTTCAGGTAATCGATGTAGGCCGGGTAGTTGATGCCCGGGAACACGTTGGCATTGAAGCCGCCCGCGATGTTGTTGATCGGATTGGACAGGAAGAAGCCCGGCTGCGCGTCGCCCGCAGTCGGATCGCAGCCACTCTGGTAGCGGCTGTTGTCATAGTCGGCCGGGTCGCGGCCCGGGCACACCCAGTAGGTGTTGCCGGTATTGCGATGGACCTTGCCGTCACGGTACTTGGCGCCGAACTGGATCGAGTCCAGCCAGCCGGACTCGAACAGCTTGGTGACGTCGGCCTGGAAGTAGTTCTGCTTGACCTCGGTGCGCTTCCACGACGAATCGGTCGAGCCGGTGTCGACTTCGGCGATGCCGTTCATCAGCTGCTGCTGCAGGTCGGGCGAGAAGGTGGCCGACGGCGTACCGGTCAGGTCCCAGGCGCTGTACAGGTTGCCCGACAGGTAATCGTTGCCGACCTTGCGGCGCGGCTTGGCCGACATCCGGAAGTTCATCGACGGACCACCTTCGGACCAGGTGCGGCCACCGGTGAACGAGGCCTTCCACAGCGGGCTGATGTCCCAGTCGATGGTCAGGTCAGCGGTCTGCGAGAGTGCCTTTTCCTTGCTGTAGCCACCGGTCAGCTGCGGCGTCGGAACCGTGCAGTCGTCCGGGCCCCAGCCGCCGGGCTTGAGGCCAGCGGCCTTGGCCTGGTCTTCGCTGCAGTAGTAGGTCTTTCCAGCCAGCTTTTCGAACTGGGCGCCGGTAACGGTGTTGCCGCTGGGATCGAAATCCAGGCCGTTGAGCAGGCGGCCGCCGGCCCAGTTTCCATCGCCGTTGAAGCGGGCCATGCTCCATTCCGGAATCTTCAGCATGTTCTGGGTGTAGTCACCCTGCAGCTCGAAGCGGAAGTAGTTGGCCGTCATCGTAACGTTGTCGACCGGCTTGAACTGGAAGGTCAGCTGGCCGCCCTTGCGTTCGCGCTTCTCTTCCTTCACCGCGAAGTTGACCGACGTCGGCATGAAGAAGTCGCTGTAGTTGCCGCCGGTCTGGTTGTTGAAGCCTGACTTGCCCCACCAGTAGTGGATGCCATCCTGCGCCTGCACGTTGCCATAGGCATCGCGCGCCTTGCCGGCGCCGTACCACTGGTAGTCCTCGGTGCTGGCTTCCATGGTGCGGGTGGTGCGCTTCTGCTGCGTCACGCCGATCAGCACGCCGAAACGCTCGTCCTTGCTGTGCCACGAATACAGGGCCGACGCCTGCGGGTCGATATCGTGGTGGGTATCGGAGGAGGTGCCCTCGAGCGTGACGAAGCCCGAGTTGGATTCCATGTCCAGCGGACGGCGGGTATGCAGGATGACCGTGCCGCCGATGCCGCCTTCGTCGATGCGGGCTTCCGGCGATTTGAACAGCTCGGCGCTGGACAGCATGTTCGACGGCAGCAGGGTGTAGTTGAACGAACGGGTGGCTTCGTCGTTGGTTTCCGACGTGGCCACGTAGTTGCCGTTCAACTGGGTCAGGGTCAGGTCGGGTGCCAGGCCACGCACGCTGACGCTCTTGCCTTCGCCGCCACTGCGGGTGATGACCACGCCGGGCACGCGCTGCAGTGCGTCGGCCACGTTCTTGTCGGGGAACTTGCCGACGTCTTCGGCGGTGATCACTTCGACCACGGCGTTGGCGTCGCGCTTCTGCTCAAGGCTCTTTTCAATGGCGTAGCGGTAGCCGGTGACCTGGACGCTGTCCAGGTTGGTGGCTTCCTGCGAGCCGGTGGAAGCGGCCTGCTGCGCGGCGGCGCCAGCCGGAATGACGGCGGCGGCCAAGGCCAGCGCGATGGCCAGCGCCAGTGCGTCCTGGCCATGCGTACGTGTTGAATGCTTCATTCCCATCTCTCCCTCTCTCCTGGATTGATCCGGTGACGTGGCACGGACAACTTGAATCGATCTAATTTGAAGTGACATTGTCGCTATTGCCATGCAGTGGCAGTAGCACCGTGCGCGTGGCCTGGTACGTCCTGTTGCTGCTCCCCCAACTCCCGGCCATCGCAGTGTCGTTCTTGGATCGATCTAAGCGATGGGCGGGCGTTTTTTAGCATGGGTCGCCCGCGGGCGCATGCTGCTCCGCAATATGGTACTGGCGTGGCGAAGGCGTGACGGTTTGCTGAAATCAGTGAAATCGTTTTCGTGCGCAGGGGAGGGTGGGGCGGCAGGGCTGCGCCCTGCACCTGCTGTAGTGCCGGCCGCTGGCCGGCAACAGCCAAAGCCAAAGCCAAAGCGGCTCTGGGTTTCTGCTGGTTTGGCGGGGCGGTGTGGGCTGGCAGGACACGCCGTAAACCCCCCTCCGGGGTCCGGCCCAGCCGCTGGCGGCTGGGCGTTCGGGCGCTTGCGAAGCAGTGCTTCGCAAGCAAAGCGCCCTCACCCATGGGGGCTCGATGTCGCCATCCATGGCGCCAACGGTCCTGCCTACCCACACCGCCTTCCCGCAGGAAGCCAGCTTTTGCTGTTGCTTCGGCTGTTGCTGGTGCTGTTGCTGGTGCTGTTGCTCCAGCTCATAGCAGGTGCAGGGCGCAGCCCTGCCGAAAACCACCCTCAGCCGTCGCCCTGGATGCCGCCGGGGGCCTGCGCCGGGTCGCGCCAGCGGCGCACCGTGCGCTGGAAGAACAGGTTGTTCGGCAGCTGCAGCACCGTGCCCTCGTGGCCGTCGCCGGTCTCCTGCAGCGTGGTGTAGATCAGGTTCACGTCGATCACCCGGCCCTTCAGGCCCGGCTTCTCGCCGTTTTCCAGCACCTCGATGTAGTCGTGCAGGCGGAACGGGCGGGTGGTGAAGATCAGCAGCGTGCAGAAGATGTTGGACAGCACGCTCCACGCCGCGAAGAAGGCCACCGCGCCCACGGCTGCAAAGCCGGTGAACGCGGTCCACAGCACCGACGGCTTCGCGCCGAGCAGGCTGAGGATGTACAGCAGGGCACTGAAATAGACCACGAAACTGGTGATCCGGCGCGCACCCATCACCATCTCCGGCGGCAGCGTGTAGTGCTCGGCGAAGCGGCGGATCAGGCGACGGGCGAGCACGCGCAGGAGCCATGCGACCAGCAGCACCAGTACGATCTGCAGCGCGACGCCGGCGTAGTTCAACCACGGGTGGGTCCAGGCGGGCAGGTGATCCTTCAGCGACAACATCATGGGGCGAAAACAGGCGGCGGGAACGGCCCCTGATGTTACCCGGCGCGTGCGGGGGATTCGACCGCCGGGTTCCAGGCCACGCACACCAGCTCCTGGCGGTGCTGCTGCAGGCAGGCGCGGCCATTGTCGGGACGCAGCTGCAGTGACAGGCCCAGCGCCTGCAGCAGGACACAGGCGGTGATCACCAGCAGGGCGGCGCAGGATGGGCTGGACATGGCAGGACTCCTGGACGGCAATTTCGCGAAGGACCTTTCATGGATGCAGCAGCCACCCAAAAGGTTGCATGCCATCGATCATCGATCGGCTCTAAACCTTTTCCCGGGTCGCCGCATCCAAGCGATATGCTCGACACCACCATGCCCGCGCCGCCTGCCGCCAACGATGCCGTCGATGAACCCGCCCTGGTGCGGGCAGCGGCCGCCGGTGACACCGCTGCCTACGAACTGCTGTACCGGCGCCACGCGCCCCGTGTATTCGCTGTGCTGTGGCGGTTGTGTGGCGGCCAGCAGGCACGCGCCGAGGACGCGCTGCAGGAAGCGTTCCTGCAGGCGTGGAAGGCGCTGCCGGGCTTCCGTTTCGAGAGCAGCCTGTCGACCTGGCTGCACCGGCTGGGCGTCAACGCGGCACTGATGGAGCTGCGCGGACGAGCGGGCGGGCAGGATCACGACAGCCTCGACGAAGTGGACGGAGGGTTGCAGGAGCTGGCAGTGCACGATCGTTGCGCCGGCACCGAACGCGACCTCGAACGGGCACTGTCGACACTGCCGCCACGGGCACGTGCGGTACTGGTACTGCACGACATCGAAGGCTGGAAACACCAGGAAATCGCCGAACAGCTGCAGATGGCCGTCGGCAGTTCCAAGGCACAGTTGCATCGTGCGCGCGGCCTGTTGCGCGCACGGCTGGGAGACATGACATGAGTACACACGACCACGATTCCGACCACGATCTGCTGGCCCGGCTGCGCGCGCTGCCGACCGAACGCGGCGTACCCACCGATGGCTGGGCACGCCTGTCGGCGCAGCTGCCGCCGCGTGAACCGCAGGCGGCACCTGCGCCGGGCGACAACGTGGTGGCCCTGCCAGCGCGCTCGCGGCGTCGCTGGTGGCTGCCGGTCGGTGCGGCATTGGCGGCCAGCCTGGTGCTCTACGCGGTGGCGCCGTGGCGCCATGCGCAGCCGGACGCGCCGGTGCCGTCTACCCTGCAGCTGCAGGCGGCGGTGATGACCGAGCAGTACCAGCAGGCCGTCGCTTCGCTGCCCGATGGGCGGGCGCCGGAATGGCAGCCGGCGCTGCACGAACTGGATGAGAGCGCAGCGCAGATCCGTGCCGCCTTGGCGCAGGACCCGCGTGCGCCGCACCTGCTTGGCCAGCTCAAGCGCACCTACGCGCTGCGGCTGGAATTGACCCGGCAGGCGGCCTATGCCGCCGAGTCCGGCTTGACGACCTGAGGAGACCCCCATGACCCGAACCCTGATTTCCTGCTGTGTCGCGCTGCTGCTGGTCCCTGCCGTGGCGCTGGCCGACACCCGCATCGACGAGCGCCACACCCTGGCCGCGGGCGGTCGCATCGAGCTGAGCAATGTGGCCGGCAAGGTGACCGTGCGTGGCTGGGACCGCAATGACGTGCAGCTCACCGGCACGCTCAGCGACGGCCTGCAGCTGCGTCAGGAGAAAAGTGCCAACCGTGTGCGCTGGGAGATCGAATACCCGCGCCGCAGCAGCAATGGTGGCGCGACGCTGGTACTGAACGTGCCGCGCTCGGTGGAGCTGCTGCTGAGCACGGTCAGCGCCAGCCAGGACATCAGTGGCATCGATGTGCGACGGCTGCAGGCCGACACGGTCAGCGGCAGCCTGAGCGCGGCTGGCCGCAGTGGCGACAGCAAGCTCAACACGGTCAGTGGCAGCGTCAGCGCACGCCTGCAGACGCCGAAGCTGGACGTGAACACGGTCAGTGGCCGGATCGAGGCCGGCGGCGGCGTGTCCGGTGATATCGGTGCGCAGACGGTGTCCGGTCGGGTCGAGGTGGATGCCGGGCGCGTGCAGCGGCTGGCGGTGGAGACCGTCTCGGGCAGCATCGATCTGGCAGCGGCCGGGTTGGCTCCTGGCGGCCGCATCAACGTCGAATCGGTCAGTGCCTCGGTCACGCTGAGCCTGCCGCGCATGGTGTCGGCACAGCTGTCGGTGAACAGCTTCAGCGGATCGATCAACAGCGATGCCGGGCAGGTGGAGCGGCCGCGCTATGGGCCGGGCAGCCACCTCGATACGCGTCTGGGCGGCGGTGATGGTGACATCCGCATCCAGTCGCATTCGGGCAGTGTGCGGGTACGCCTGGACCGCTGAACGCGATCCGGCAGGCCGCGGCGGCAGCGCCGCCGCGGTCGGTACTGGGTCAGCTGGCTTTCTTCAGTGCCCAGGTGGTGCCGAGGACTTCGATCTTGCCACCGGCCTTGCGGAACGCTGCCAGGTCCGAAGCGATCGAATCGCTGCTGACCACTGTGCTGGCGGCCGCGCCCTTGCGTTCGCTGCGGATGCTGTTGCTGGCCTTCGCGGGGGTCTTTGCCTTGCGGGGCATGGTTGCTCCTGTCAGGTGGAAGGGGAGGAAAGCGCCCAGGCATCGGCCTGGCGCAGGTAGTCCTGCCGCTCGCGGCGGCAGTCATCGCCGCCCATCGAAAACTGGCGGCAGATCGCCGGGCGCTGCGAATAGATCGTGCAGCGCAGGTGATAGGGATCGATCGCCGCGCACCAGCCTTCCTCGTTGCGCGCCATCACGGCACGGCCGTGGGTGTCGCGTGACAGGAACTGGCCGGGCACGTGGTCGCCGGGCTGCAGCAGTACGGGCAGCCGGCAACAGACCGCGTCACAACGGCGGCAGTCGATGGGTGCAGGTGCTGCGTCAGGTTGTAAGGCCACAGGGGCCTGGCGGGTGCCCAAAGCGGGTCTCGATGGCGGCTCAGGTGCTGCGCGGACCATGAACGAGCCAGGAAGGCATGGCCGCTAGGCCCGCGGGGCGGGCCAGGCTGCACTGTGGGCACACACCGGCGTGGCCGGCGGAAGGTGCAGCGTGGTTCTAGCCGACCAAGAGTAACTTAGACCGCGTAACGTTTTGTTAATCCTGGCTGGCTGCCGCCAGCGCAAGGCCCTGGACCACGCCCAGCGAGGGCTCGCCGTGGACCATGCGGGCCCCCGGGAAGGCCTCGGCCACGGCCTGGCGCAGGTAGCCGGCACGGGACATGCCGCCGGTCAGGAACACCGCGTCCGGGTCGCCGCCGATGTCGCTGCGGACCTGGGCCAGCAGTTCGCGGATCTGCTCCAGGTAGCCATGGGCGGCGGCGGCCAGGCCGTCGGCGCTGCTGTCGGCATGCAGGTCGCGGGCGATGTAGTCCAGCGTGCTGCGGTGTTCGCTGGCGGCGCTGAGAGCAATCTTGGCGCGTTCGACATCGCGGTACAGGCGGGCGGTGTTGCCGGTGTCCTGCAGGGCCTGCAGGCGAGCGCCCCACGGTTCGTCGACATGGTCGTATTTGTGCTGGCGGAAGTCGCGCTGGCGCGTCATGTCCTGCACGGTGGCGGCTTCCACGTAGTGGTGGGCGGGCACGCGGGTGATGCCGCGGCCGAACAGCGGCATGTAGCTGGACAGGCTCAGCGCCAGATCGATGTCGGTACCGCCACGGGCGATACCCCAGGCGCGGTGGATGCGCGGCGCAGCATCGCCACCAACCTCGGCGTGGGCGATATCGGTGGTACCGCCGCCGATGTCAACGATCACCGCCTGGTGCCGCTCGCGGCTTTCGGCGTGGTAATGCATGGCCGCCGCGGCCGGTTCCTCGAGGAAATCGATCTGGTCGAAACCGGCTTGGGTGGCGGCTTCGCGCAGGATGTCCAGTGCCTGATCGTTGCCGGCCGCGCCGATCGAGCTGCGGAACTGCACCGGGCGGCCGAGCAGGGCGGCACGCAGCGGCTGGCCAAGCTGGGCGCTGGCGGTCAGGCGGATGTGCTCGAGGATGTGCGCGGCGATGCCGGTGATGGTCTGCTTCGCGCGCGGGTGCAGGTTGTAGCCCAGCATCGACTTCGGGCTCTGCACCAGGTTGCCTTCGTGTTCCTCGAAATAGGCTTCCAGCGCGTCGTCGCCGTAGACCGCGTTCTGCAGCAGGTCGCTGGCGCTGCGTTCCTTGCCGGCGCGGGCTTCCATCCATTCCCGGCGCAGTGCGCGCAGGGCTTCGCGGCGCAGCGCCTGCGGCGTGCGTTCCTGGCCGGCGGCGCGGGCCGCGCGCGCGGCGCTGTCGATCATCTGCTGCAGCTCGTGTTCCTGGCCGGCGTCGAGCTGGAAGTCGTCCGGGTCGGGCACCACGCCAGGGAAGTACACGCTGGTGCGGAACTGCTCGGCGTCGCCGAAGCGGATCGGCAGCAGTTTCCCCTCATGCACGATGGCGGCGGCGGAGTTGCTGGTACCGAAGTCGATGCCGAGGCGCATGGGGAGTTCCGGGGGCGATCAGGGGCCGCGCACTCTGCTGCAGTTCGTCGCCGACTGCAAGTTCCTGCGGCCTTCTGTTCTGGATGGGGGTTCCGGATCGGGTCATGCGAGCCGCCGGGCGCTGGCCGGAAAAGGGCAGGGAGCCAGGCGGTTACAATGGCGGCTGTTGATTCACTTTGAGGTACTTGCTGATGTCTTCTGCCCCCGCCTGCCCGCAGTGCACCCTGGAAAACACCTACGCCGATGGTGCGCTGTGGATCTGCGCCGACTGCGGTTTCGAATGGACCGCCGAGGAAAGCGCCGGTTCCGCCCTGGTCGTGCGTGACAGCAACGGCAACACCCTGCAGGCCGGCGACACCGTCACCGTGATCAAGGACCTGAAGGTCAAAGGCTCCTCGATCCCGCTCAAGCAGGGCACCGTGATCCGCAACATCCGCCTGGTCGAGGATGACGCCGAGCACATCGAAGGCAACTCGGACAAGATCAAGGGCCTGGTCCTGAAGACCTGCTTCCTCAAGAAGGCCTGATCGCCTTCAGCGCTTGGCCTGCTGCTGCGCGCGCCAGCGGGCCAGGCTGTCCAGCTTGGCCTGGTAGCGCGCCTGCTCCGGCGCGCCCCCCAGTTCCTGTGCACGCAGCAGTTCGCGATCGGCGCGCTTGAGCTGGCCAGCCAGGAAATAGACCCGTGCCAGCCCGAAGTGGAACTGATGCGCGGTGTCATACAGGCGAACGGCCTGCCGGTAATAGCGGATCGCCTGGTCCAGCTGGCCGGCACGTTCGGCCTTGGCGCCGAACATGTACTGCGCGAACGGGTCTTCGCGCTGCACCGACTTCAACCGGCGCTCAAGTGACTGCGCCTGCGCGGTCAAGCCCAGGCTGCGGAACAGCGCGGAGGCATTGGTCAGTGCGGCATCCTGGCGGCCTTCCAGCTGCAGCGATCGGTCCAGCGCCTGCCGCGCCGCCTCGTTGTTGCCTTCGCGGTGGTCGAGCACGCCGAGGTTGTTCCACACCGGAGCGAACCCGCTGTCCTGAGCCAGGGACGCGTCGAAGAATGCACGCGCGCCGACGAAATCACCGTCGCCGAGGCGCTCCGCACCCCGGTTGTTGTAGAAGTGCGCCAACGCCCGCGCACGGCTGACGGGAACCGGGCCGCGGCGGTCATAGAGCACATTGCGATCCAGATCGACGGTACCGAAACGCCCACCGACGTCGACACCGGCGTTGACGTGGCCGACGCTGTAGACCACGCCCGCGTCCTGGTCCTGGTACCAGGACACCACCTGCCCGACTTCCTGCACGCGGGCCTGGATGCCAGCCTCCCGCGCAAGCGTCACGAACAGCAGGGTGAAGGCCAGGCAGTTGGCGCGGCGGTGCTGCCAGATATCGCTGACGGTGTAGGTCGCATTGGCGTCGTACTGCAGGTCCAGCCCGTGCTGGTCGAAGATCATCTCCACGAGCGCCTGCAGCCGCTGGTCGCGGGAGTAGCTGCGCTGGATCACCTGCTTCTGGAGCATCGCGCGCAGGTCCGCGGGAATGGCGAACACTTCTTCCGGGGTCGGCACACGTGCGGCCGACACGGTGATGGTCGGGGTCGTCACCACATCGGCGGGCGGTGCCTGGCCTGCGCCGAAGGCAGGAGCACAGAAGGCCAGCAGCGAAAGAGTGAGGCAATGGGCGGCAGAACGGTACATGACGGTTCCCGGCAGCGGCGGGCGCTCCCGCCTGTGGCGAGTGTATGCCCATGGATGTCCGGCTGCAGCGACCGTTGGTCGGCGCCGCGTTCATCCACAACCGGTGTGGACCAGCGCTCGACAAAGCTGTGGACAACTGGCTCCGGGCCCCGCCCGGCAAGCGTTGTGAGTGCGTGGTGAAAAAACCGCCAGCTTGCCCGGCGCCGGCGCAGGCGGGATGATCCGGTCATGGACTTCTCACCGCTGACGCTTGCCCCGGCGCAGTGGCAGGCGCTGCAGGACAGCTATGCAACGCCGCCACGGGCCTACCACCACTTCGGCCATGTGCGCGCGGTGCTGCAGCACTGCCAGGAGGTCGCCGACGGCCCCGGCTGGAAGCAGCCGGCCGAGATCTATCTGGCCGTGCTCTATCACGATGCGATCTACCAGGCGGGGCGCAAGGACAACGAGGCGCGTTCGGCGCAGCTGGCTTTACAGGCGATCACACAGGCGCCAGAGCTTGCCACTGTCGACGCCGCTCGCGTGGAGCAATTGATCCTGCTGACCGCCCGCCACGGCGCGCTTGGTCCGGAGGATGTGGATGCCGAGGCGGCCCTGTTCCTGGACTGCGACATGGCGATCCTGGCCGCGCCGGAACCGGTGTTCGCTGCCTATGACCGTGGCGTGGCCGAAGAATACAAAGGGGTGGTGCCGGGCTTCCTGTACCGTGCCGGCCGTCGCCGCTTCCTGCAGGGCCTGCTGCGCGCTCCGCGGATCTTCCTCAGCGAGTTCTTCCACCAGCGCCTGGACGCGGCCGCCCGTGACAACCTGCGACGTCAGCTGGGCGTTTGAGCCGGCCCGGTACACTGGTGACCTGTTTCCAATGATTGCCGTTTCCGACCGTGTCCGTCCCTGATCCCGATCCCCGCCCGCTGCCACCGGAAGAACCCGGCCCCAACGAATGCTGCGGCAGTGGTTGCCCGCTGTGTGTGCTGGACCTGTATTCCGATGAGCTGCAGCGCTACCGCAAGGCGCTGGCCGAGTGGAAGACGCGGCATCCAGAGGCCGCACCATGAGCCGTGCACGCCCGGCGGCGGTGCTGGCGCTGGTGGCACTGGTGCTGTTCGTGGCCACCGCGCTGTGGACCCAGGTTGCGCGCAGTGATCTGGACTGGGTGCGGGCGACCTTGAGCCTGTACCTGCACGGGCCGTGGGGGCTGGCATTGCGCGCTGCCTACTGCCTGCTGGCGCTGGCCATTGCGGCGCTTGGCATTGCGCTGTATCGCGGCAGCATCGGCCCGCGGCGCAGTGCGGCCGCACCATTGCTGTTCACGGTTTCCGCGCTGGGCCTGGCGACGGTCGCCATCGGCGACAGCTGGCTGCCTGAAGCAACACCGCTGCTGGCACCGTTCATCCATGGGCTGGCAGCCAACACGGCGTTCCTGTGTGCCAGCGTCGGCATGCTGCTGCAGGCCTGGTATCTGCGCCGCGAACCGGGTTGGCAGTCCGCTGCGGGCCTGCTCTGGGGCTGGGCATGGCTGGCCTTTGTGCTGCTGTGGCTGCATGTGCTGTGGCGTGGTGGACCACCGCGTGGGCTGGGACAGAAAGTGGTGATCGCGGTGATCGTTGGCTGGCTGCTGTATCTGGCGATGGCGCTGTACCGTCGCAGCCGTCGGGCCGCAGCCCACTGAATCCCCAACGGCCTGCGCCGGTACGTGCCGTGCACGCGGCGGCGGCGTATCGTGTGCGCATTCCATCGGGGATGCGATATGAAGCGTGCAGGGCTGGGCAGGGCAATGGGTGTGGTACTGGCGCTGGCCGCGCTGCCGGCAACGGCGGCCGTGACCCCGCAGCAGTTCAGCCATGGGCGGTTCGAGCAGATTCCGGTGCACATGCCATCCGGCACGCCGCAACGGGTGGTGATCTGGTTCCACGAACCCACGGCCGGTGGTGACACCAGCCGCCTGCCGATCGAGGCCCTGCGTGCCGATGGCGCGCTGGTCGCGGCAGTGGACATTGCGCACCTGCGCGGTGTGCTCAAGCGCGAGGGGGACCCGACCTGTTCGTTCGGTTCCGGTGACGTCGAGAATTTCTCACGTTGGCTGCAGGCCTCGCTGCATCTGCCCGGCTACCACCTGCCGCTGGTCGGCGGTGATGGCGAAGGTGCCGAGATGGCCTATTCGCTGGCAGCGCAGGCCGATACCCAGGTGTTCGCCGGTGTACTGACCACCGGCTTCTGCCCGGACCACAACCACCAGCGCATGGTCTGCGGCGATGGTGTGAAGCACGACAGGCTGCAGCCGGCCGAACTGAATTTTCCGTGGTTGAGCGCGGCCGGTGACCGCGGCTGCAAGGTCGGCCAGGCCAGCGCGTTCGTGCAGCAGGTCGCGATGGCACGCGAGTTCAAGCGCACCGCGCGCGGTGATGTGTCACCGGGCCTGGTGGCTGCGGCACGGGTGATCGGCGCGCAGGCCGGCGTCAGCCTGGCACCGCCGCCTGCTGCACTGAAGGGCCTGCCCGTGGTGGAAATGCCGGCGACCGGCAGCGGCGATACGCTGGCGGTGTTCGTCTCCGGTGACGGTGGCTGGGCTGGCCTGGACAAGAACGTGGCGTCGTCACTCAACGAGCATGGCGTGGCGGTCGTCGGCATCGATTCGCTGCGCTACTTCTGGAGCGAGCGCACACCGAAGGGCTTTGCGGGCGACCTGCAGAAGATCATCGACCACTACCGCCAGCAATGGCACCGCGACAAGGTGATGTTGATCGGTTTCTCGCAGGGCGCCGACGTGCTGCCGGCCACCATCAACCAGCTCGACGTCGGCACCCGTGAGGCGCTGGAGCGCATCGTGCTGCTGTCGGTGGGCAGGAAGGCCGACTTCGAATTCCATGTCAGCAACTGGCTGGGCGGTGGCGGCGACGGCCTGCCGATCGCACCGGAAGTGGCCAGGCTGCCGGCGGAAAAAACGCTGTGCGTGTACGGCGACAAGGATGAGGACGCGCTGTGCCCGGACCTGCCGGCCAATGACGGCGTGAGGAAGGTGAAGCTGCCGGGCGATCACCATTTCGGTGGCGATTACGACCGCCTCGCCGAAGTGATCCTGAAGGGCGGGGTGTAGCGTTTGGTAGACGCCGATCTTGGTCGGCGCTGGGGCTGAAGGCGCCGCGGGATGAGCG
>NZ_JASJSQ010000044.1:5676-7381 GCF_030236855.1 Stenotrophomonas maltophilia group sp. Smal13 | reverse complement strand
CGGGATGAGCGTGTCGACCAAGGTCGACACCTACCAGGCGCATGTAGCGTCGAGCTACGCTCGACGGCTGTTGGTAGACGCCGACCTTGGTCGGCGCCAGGGCTGAAGGTGCCGTGGAATGAGCGTGTCCACCAAGGTCGACACCTACCGGGTGGCAGGTAGCGCCGGGCCATGCCCGGCGGATCGCGGCTTCAATTCCGCCGCGGATCCAGCGAGATCAGGCGCGTGGCATCCAGCAGCGCGGCCGGCAGATGCATGCCGCCGGGCGCGGCGAGATAGCGCGGCCGCCACTGCGGATCGAACTTGGATTTGAAGCGGCGCAGGCCACTGAATCCGTAGAAGCGTTCGCCGTGCCGCGCCAGCAGGCCGGCCAGTCGGTTCCAGCGACCGGCCAGCCGATGCTGTGCCAGCCCGGACAACGGTGCCATGCCCAGCGAGAAACGCGCATAGCCCTGCGCGCGGCCCCACAGGAACAGTTCGATGAAGAGGAAGTCCATCGTGCCCTTCGGTGCTTCGTTGACGTGGCGCATCAGGTCGACCGACAGCTCGGCGCCGGCCGGTGCCTGCCACAGGTTGGCGAACGCCACGATCTGGCCCTCGGCCTCGACCAGCGCCACCGGGAAGCGCACCAGGTAATCCGGGTCGTAGCTGCCCAGCGAGAAGCCCTTCTCATCGCCGGCCTTGTCTTCCAGCCACGCGTTGGAAATTGCGTGCAGGCGCGGCAGCAGGCTGGGAATTTCCTCCACCGGTGCCACGCGGAAGGACAGGCCACCGCGCTTGCCCCGGTTCCAGGCTTGGCGCAGATCGGCGCGTTCGCGGCCTTCCAGGCCGAAGTCGTGCAGCGGCACCATCGCTTCCTCGCCCAGCTTGACCAGGCCCAGGCCCAGGTCGAGGTAGGTCTGCCAGTAGGTCTCGCCCACCTGGTAGAACACCGGGCGCAGGCCCAGCCGGTCGGCTTCCTCGCGGAAGCGCCAGATCAACGCGCGCGCCACGTCAGGCGGGCCGACCGGATCGCCCATCGCGATCAGCGAACCGCCGTAGCGCTGCATCATCACGAAGCCCTGTTTCGCGTCATCGCGCAACACCGCCTTGTCGGCGGTCAGTACCAGGCAGGCCTGGGTATCGGTGGCACCGACCAGTACCGGCGCCAGTGATTGCAGCGTGGCCTCGTCGGCGGCTGGCAGCGGGCTGCGCGTGCTGTGCAGCAGCCGCGCCAGGCCGAACATCACCAGCGCGATGGCGACCACCAGCAACGCACGCAGTGCGCGCGGTGCATTGCCCGACACCGCGAACTGCCACCACAGCTCGTTCTGGTATTCGACATGACTGTAGGTGAAGAACAGCAGCCAGGTGACCGCCACCAGCACCAGGCCGAGATTGCGCAGCCACGGCCACGACCAGGCTTCGTCCAGCAGTGCGCCCTGGCGGTAGAACTCGCGGCGCGCGGCCCACAGCGCCATCGCCGCCAGCACTGCGGAAACTGCGATCAGCCATTGGCCACCACGCAGCCACAACGGCAACGGGGTGACCACGCACACCACCATCGCCAGCATCCACGCCGCATGGCTGCGCCGGGCCAGGCCCTGGCCGATCAGCAGCAGCGCGACCCCGCTGAGGCTGCCGATCAGGTGCGAGGTTTCCAGGATCGGCAGCGAGGCGTTGACCAGGTGACGGCGCGGCGTCGGCAGCGTGCCGTCGATGACCA
>NZ_JASJSQ010000044.1:0-5583 GCF_030236855.1 Stenotrophomonas maltophilia group sp. Smal13 | reverse complement strand
GCGCGAGTTGCGCCGGCGCTGGCCTGCAGCGGCTGCCGCAGGGCAGGCGCAAGGGCGAGCAGGGTGGCCAGCACCAGCGGCAGCACGTAGTAGGTGACGCGATAGATCAGCGCCGCCGCCAGCACCGCTGCCGGTGCCACCTGCGGCAACAGCTTCAGCAGGCTCCACTCGAACACACCCAGGCCCGCGGGCACGGTGGAGACCAGGCCGGCCAGCACTGCCACCAGGTAGAGCCCGACGAAGCCTGGCAGGCCGGTGGGCGTGGAGTCCGGCAGCAGCACGTAGAACGCGGCACTGGCCAGCACCAGTTCGATCACGCTGAGCACGGTGACACCGATCATGGTGCGGCGGTCGGGCAGCCACAACGCATGACCGAATACGCTGAACTGCCGTCCATCGCGGCCGACCAGCAGCACCGTGGCGAGGTAGGCGAGCAACGCGACGATGCCGACGATACGTACCGCATTGGGATCCAGCGGCAGTGCCAAGGCTGCGGCAGCCGGTTCCATGCACAGCGCCACACTGATCAGCAGCCATGCACCGAACACGAAGCCGAGCGTGCTCATCAGCACCACCTGGCCGATCTGCGCCAGGTCCAGGCCGGCGCTGCGGTAGCCACGCAGGCGCACCGCGCCGCCGGTCAACGCGGCAAAACCCACGGTCTGGCCCAGCGTGTGCGCAAGGAAGGCGGTGATGCCGATGCGCGCGGGGTGCACGCGGATGCCGCTGCGACGCAGGCCGATGGCATCGAAACCGATCAGGCAGGCGTAACTGGCCAGGCCGAGTACCACGGTGAGCGCGATCTGCGTGCCGCTGAGCTGCCGGAACGCCTGGCGGATGGCGCGATAGCCGTGCTCGTCGAACTCGTTGGCCAGGCCGTGCAGGGCCAGGGCGAGGATCAGCAGGGGGATGACGATGGTGGCAACCCGCTTCCAGGTTGGCGTGGAAGAGGCAGTGGTGGAATCGACGGGGGCGGTCATCGGCGCAAGGGTGCGGCAGGAGGGGCGAGGGCGGTGTCAACGCGGGCGTGGCGCATCGTGCGCCTGTCATCGTCATTTGACCAGTGGGACCGTCGGAGTCCGGTAGTGACGTGTCGCGGAGGATGCCCGTGCACCCACCGTCGACCGGTTTGGAGGACAATGCAGGCCTGATCAACCGCAGGAGCCACGCCCATGATGGAGCGTTACGACGTCGGACCGCGCATGTCCGAAATGACCGTATACAACAAGGTCGCCTATCTCTCCGGCCAGATTCCGGAAGACACCAGCCAGGACATCACCGGCCAGACCCGGCAGGTGCTGGCAGAAATCGACAAGCTGCTGGCGTTGGTCGCCAGTGACCGCCAGCACGTGCTGCGCGCCGAGGTGTTCCTGGCCGACATGGCCGACTTCGACGGCATGAACAAGGCGTGGGATGAGTGGGTGGTCGAGGGTGCGACCCCGGCGCGTGCCACGGTCGAGGCCAAGCTGGCCCACGCTGACTGGAAGGTCGAGATCGTAGTGACGGCGGCGGTACCGTAACGGCAGGCAAGGTCAGGTCCCACCAGCGGAGGGTAGAGTCGACGGTTAGTCGACTATCGCGCGCAGCGCGGGGTTTTGCGCCGCCGGAACGAAGAGCAGTCGCAACCGTCGACTCTACCCCGCCGCTCCACTGCCGGTTGGTCTGGTGGCTACGTTGGCACCAGCTCGATGCAGTCCACCGGGCACGGTGGAATGCACAGCTCGCAACCGGTGCACAGATCGGCAATGACCGTGTGCATGTACTTGGCGCCACCGACGATGGCATCCACCGGGCAGGCCTGGATGCACTTGGTGCAGCCGATGCAGTCGGCTTCCACGATCAATGCCACCTGCGGCGCCTTGTGCTCGCCGCGCGAACGATCAAACGGAATGGCGGGTACGTCCAGTACCTGCGCCAGTGCGCGCGCGCCAGCGTCGCCGCCCGGCGGGCAGCGGTCCACGCCTGCCTCGCCGCGCGCCATGGCCTGCGCGTACGGGCGGCAGCCGTCGTAGCCGCATTGCCCGCATTGGGTCTGCGGCAGCAGGCGGTCGAGGCGTTCGGTCAGGGGAGGAATCAGGCTCATGCGTGGCGAAGGCTGCGCGTTGGGGTTACTTCAAGGGTTTGCCACGGAACCAGCGCTCGTGGGCCAGCGCCAGCATCGGCTTGTCTTCGGAGCTGTCACCGTAGGCATGGATGCGCACGTAGCGTGACAGATCGAACTGGCGGCGGATGTGCTCGACCTTGCGCGGGCCACAGTCGCCACCGGCATAGCGACCTGTGAGACGGCCGTCCTGGCTCTCCAGCCGGTTGCAGATCAACTGCAGGCCCAGCTGTTCGCACCACGGCCGCAGATACAGGTCCAGCGAGCCGGACACGATCACCACGGTGTGCTGCTGTTCCTTGTGCCAGCGGATCTGCTCCAGCATTTCCGGGCGCACCACGTCGGGCAGGAACTCACGCGAGAAGCCGGCTGCCAGCGTGGCGATGTCATCGCTGTGGCGGTCGCTGAAGGTCAAACGGGTGACGCGCGCGCGGATGCGCTCGGCCGAGATCAGTTTCAGCTTGTATGCGGCCAGCCACGGGCCGACTTTCCACCACGCCTGTGCCAGCTGTTCGGCCGTGGCCACGCGGCGCAGGAATCGGCCATAGGTATCGCAGGTGGTTACGGTGTGGTCGAAGTCGAACAGCGCCAGTTCCATTCCGTTGCCTCCCATCGCGTTGCCCCGAGGCCGGTGCTGCCGGCGGGCGTGGCCGCAACCACGCCCGCTGCGGGCATCAGCGGACCGGCATGCCCGGCTGCGCGCCGCTGTCGGCGTCCAGCAGCGCCAGCGCGCCGCCGTCGAAACCGGCCGACAGGATCATGCCTTCGCTCAGGCCGAAGCGCATCTTGCGCGGGGCCAGGTTGGCGATGAACACCACACTGCGGCCGACCAGCTTCTCCGGCTCGCCGTAGCTGGCGCGGATGCCGGAGAAGATCTGGCGCTTGCCCAGCTCGCCGGCGTCCAGTTCGAAGCGCAGCAGCTTGTCAGAACCTTCCACGAACTCGCAGACCAGCACCTTGCCGATGCGCAGGTCGAGCTTGGCGAAATCGTCGATGCCGATGTAGGCCGGAGCATCGGCACCCTTGGCTTCGTCCTTGGCCGGTGCCGGTGCGGCCGGCTTGGCGGCGTCGGTCTTGGCGGCGGGGGCGGCAGCGGCGGCCGGCTGCAGGGTGTCCTTGGAGGCGTCGATCATGGCGTCAATCTTCTTCGGGTCGATACGGGTGAACAGCGGGGTGTACTCGGTGATGCGATGGCCCAGCAGCGGCTGCGCCAGTTCGGTCCAGTCGGTCACCGGCGCGGCCAGGAAGGCCTCGGCCTGCGCAGCGGTGGCCGGCAGCACCGGCTTCAGGGCGGTGACCAGCACGCGGAACAGGTTCAGGCCCTGGCTGCACACGGCCTGCAGCTGCGCGTCGGCGCCATCCTGCTTGGCGATCACCCACGGCTTGACGTCGTCGATGTAGCGGTTGGCTTCGTCGGCCAGGGTCATGGTCAGGCGGATCGCCGCGGCCGGATCGTTGCGCTCGTAGGCTTCACGGATCGGCGCCAGGCCGTCGACGAAGCGCTGGTACTGCGCCGCATCGGGCAGCTGTGCGGCCAGCTGGCCGTCGAAACGCTTGCTGATGAAGCCGGCGCAGCGGCTGGCCAGGTTGACGAACTTGCCGACCAGGTCGGCGTTGACGCGGGCGATGAAGTCACCCAGGTTCAGGTCGAGATCGTCGACGCCACCGCCGGACTTGGCGGCGTAGTAGTAGCGCAGCGCTTCCGGCTCCAGGCCGGCGTCGAGGAAGGTACGCGCCATCACGAAGGTGCCGCGCGATTTGCTCATCTTGGCGCCGTCTACGGTCAGGTAGCCGTTGACGTGCAGGCGGGTTGGCGCGCGGTGGCCGGTGCCATGCAGCACCGCCGGCCAGAACAGGCCGTGGAAGTTGACGATGTCCTTGCCGATGAAGTGGTGCAGCTCGGTGGCGGTGCCGGCGCGCAGATGCGCTTCGAAGTCTTCGCCGAGCTTGCCGCACAGGGTCTGGAAGCTGGACAGGTAGCCGATCGGCGCATCCAGCCAGACGTAGAAGTACTTGCCCGGCTGGCCCGGAATCTGGAAACCGAAGTACGGTGCGTCGCGCGAGATGTCCCACGCGCGCAGGCCACCTTCGGCATTGAGCCACTCACCCAGCTTGGCCTTCACGCCCGGCAGGGCGACATCGCCGGCCAGCCATTCGCGCAGGAATGCATCGAAGTGGCCCACCTCGAAGAAGAAGTGCTCCGAATCGCGCATTTCCGGCGTGGCACCGGAGATGACCGAACGCGGCTCCTTCAGGTCGGTCGGCGCATAGGTGGCGCCGCAGACTTCGCAGTTGTCGCCGTACTGGTCGGGGCTGCCGCAGTTCGGACAGATGCCCTTGACGTAGCGGTCGGGCAGGAACATGCCCTTGGCCGGGTCGTAGAACTGCGCCACCGAGCGGCGGCTGATGTGGCCGGCCGCTTCCAGCTTCAGGTAGAACTGCTCGGTCAGCGCCTTGTTGGCCGCCGAATTGGTCGAGTCGTAGTGATCGAAGGCCACGCCGAAGGCGGCGAAGTCACGTTCGTGACTGGCCTGGATGTTGGCGATGAAGGTTTCCGGGGTGACCCCGGCCTTCTCCGCGGCCAGCATGATCGGCGTGCCGTGGGTGTCGTCGGCGCAGACGAACCAGGCCTTGCCGCCACTCATTCGCCGCGCACGCACCCAGATGTCGGCCTGGATGTAGCCGACCAGGTGGCCCAGATGCAGCGGGCCGTTGGCGTAGGGCAGGGCGGTGGTGACGAGCGCGGTACGGGTCATGGTCGCGGGGTGAAGCCGAGGGGAACCGCAGAGTATCGCATGCCCGCAACGACGTGACCCGGCCGAAGCCGGGTCACGGGGATGAAGCGGGGCCTGGGGGCTTATTCGCGCTGCCAGGTCTGCGCGCGGCAGATGAAGGCAATGCAGCCGGACACGTCCAGCTTGGTGCCGCCGGGCTGCAGTTCCATCTTCGACTTGTAGGTCTTGCCGTTGGCCGGGTCGAGGATGGTGCCGCCGGACCACTTGTTGGCGCCGTCGGCCTTCAGGTTCCAGAGAATGGTCATGCCCTTCACCGGCTTGTTCTTGTTGGCGCCTTCACAGCCGTCGCAGACCGGGTTCGGGCCCTTGTCCGAGTGCAGGATGTCGACCACCTTGCCGGTCAGCGTGCCGTTGGCGGCCTGGCTGATCTCGACGATCGACTTCACCTTGCCGGTTTTGTCGTCGATGGTCTTCCAGCGGCCGGCGGCGCCGTCGGCGGCCTGTGCCGACAGGGCGGCCAGGCACAGCGGCAGTGCCAGCAGCAGGGTCTTGAAGGTGTTGCGCATGGTCCCCTCCCAGGGTTCATTCCGGCACGCTGCCGGCATGGGTCGACTGTATACCCATTCGGCGGGGTATGGGGAAGGGGGGGCTTTGCAGGGCTGCGCCCTGCACCTGCGGGGGCAACAGCAACTGCAACAGCAACAGCGGGCTATCCGTGGGATGGCGGGGTGGGTTCGGTTGCGGGGG